>CAYRBQ010000074.1:0-11205 GCA_964422305.1 uncultured Reyranella sp.
TGGAGGCCGCCGAGGCCGGCGCCGACTACGTGGCCTTCGGTGCCTTCTTCCCATCCGGAACCAAGGCCGTCACGACGCCGGCCGACATCGAGATCCTCGCCTGGTGGAGCGAGCTCATGGAAGTGCCGTGCGTGGCGATCGGCGGCATCACGGTCGACAACTGCAGGCCGGTGATCGCCGCCGGTGCCGATTTCCTCGCCGTGGCCGGCGGCGTCTGGAACCACCAGGACGGTCCCGAAGCCGCCGTCCGCGCCTTCAACGAGATCTTCTCAGCGCACCTTTCAACGCACGGGCAGCCATAAGACATCCTCGATGTGCGAAGCACCGGTCGCCAGCATCACGAGGCGGTCGAAGCCCAGTGCGATGCCGGCGCAGTCCGGCAGGCCGTGCTCGAGGGCGGCGAGGAAATCGCCGTCGACCGGCCAGCGCAGTCCGTAGAGCTCCTCCTTGAGGTCCATGTCGGCCTGCAGCCGCTCGGCCTGGGTCGCGGGATCGGTCAGCTCGCCGAAGGCGTTGGCCAGCTCGACGCCGCAGACATAGAGCTCGAAGCGCTCGGCGACCCGCGGATCGCCGGGCTTGCCGCGCGCCAGCGCCGCCATGGAGATCGGGTACTCGCAGAGAATCGTGGGCCGCCCCATGCCGAGCCGGGGCTCGATCCTGTCGAACATGATGCGGAAGAAGACGTCGTCCCAACTGTCGCCCGCGTGCATGGCAACGCCCGATACCGCCGACAGCGCCTCGGCATTGCCAACCGTCGCGAACAGGTCGACGCCGGCATAGCGCACGAAGGCCTCCGCCACCGTCAGCCTCTCCGGCTCGGCCCGAGGGTCGCAGACATGTTCGCCCCAGCGCAGCTCGTCGACACCGGTCAGCGCCAGGAGCGCCGCGCAGTCCTGCATGATCGTCTCGTACCCCGTGCCGGCGCGATACCATTCCAGCATCGTGAACTCGGGATGATGCAGCGCCGAGCCCTCGGCGTTGCGGAACACGCGCGCGAACTGGAAGAGCCTGGGCACGCCGCCCGCCAGCAGCTTCTTCATCGCGAACTCGGGCGAGCTGTGCAGCCAGCGCTCGCGCTCCTCGCCGTCGGGCAGCTCCCAGTCGGTGACGAAGCCCGTGAGATGCACCTCCGCGCCGGGGGCCACCTGCAGGATGGGCGTCTCGACCTCGACGAATCCTTCGGTCGCGAACCATTGCCGCAGAGCCGCCTGCAGCCGCGCGCGCGCCTGCAGGTTGGGCAGCCGTCGTGCGAGCTTGTCGGGACGCCATTCGGTCATGCCCGACCATCGCACGCGAACAGCACGACGTGTAGGGTGCCGGCATGACTCCCAAGCAGATCGACGCCTATTGCGCCAGGCTGCCGTCCGCGAAGCGCAGCGTGCAGTGGGAAGGCGTCATCGTCTTCAAGGTCGGCGGCAAGATGTTCGCCATCATCGCCCCCGACGAGAAGGGTCGACCGCGCGACCTCTGGTTCAAGTCGGCGCCCGAGCATTTCGATGCGCTGAGCCGCTCCAGGGGCTTCCGTCCGGCGCCGTACCTGGCCCGCGCCAAGTGGGTGGCGCTCGAGGATCCCAGGGTCCTCACCGCCGCCGAAACCCGGGCCTACCTCAAGCGCGCCCACGCCGTGATCGCGGCGGCACTGCCCAAGAAGAAGCAGGCCGAGCTCGGCCTCTGAGGCCCCATTTGCGGCTGGTTGCGGCCCCCGGCTGCCTTTGATAGAAGGCCGCGCCGGCCTCGCCCCGCCCCTGCGGACGAGGCCGAATTCCATTTTCTCGACCCCGCAGCGAGCCCCGTAAGCCCATGAAAGTCCCCGTCAATTCGATCCGCGCCGGCAACGTCATCGACTACAACGGCAAGCTCTGGGTGGCCTCCAAGGTCCAGCACATCAGCCCCGGCAAGGGCGGCGCGTTCGTGGCCATCGAGGCCAAGGCGCTGCGTGAGGGCAACAAGCTCCAGGAGCGCTTCCGTTCGGGCGAGATGATCGAGCAGGCGCACATCGAGGAGCGCGACTGCACCTACCTGTTCAAGGACGAGAACGGCTTCACGTTCATGGACAAGGAGAATTTCGAGCAGCTCGTGGTCGGCGGCGACGTGCTCGACCCCGACCAGTCGCGCTGGCTGCAGGACGGCATGGAGGTGCAGGTCTCGTTGCACGAGGGCACGCCGGTCGGCGTCACCCTGCCCAAGAGCGTCGTCCTCCCCGTCATCGAGGCCGATGCCGTCGTGAAGGGCCAGACCGCCTCCTCATCCTACAAGCCCGCCCTCGTCGAAGGCGGCATCCGCGTGATGGTGCCGCCGCACATCGCCGTCGGCACGCGGCTCGTGATCAACACCGAGGACGGTGCCTACATGGAACGCGCCAAGGACTAGGCGCAGACAGTGTCCCTTCCGACCCGTCGTCCTCCCCGAGAGCAACCCGTCGCCCGTGTCGGCCGCGCCCCGTTGGGCGAAGGCCGCGAGCGCTCCGGCCCGGCCGAGCGCAAGTCGCTGGCGGTCCGGTCGGCCACCATCACGGTGATGATCCGCGCCGCCTTCGCCGCCGCGAAGAGCCTGAAGCGCGACTTCGGCGAGGTCGAGCAGCTCCAGATCTCGGAGAAGGGTCCGGGCGACTTCGTGAGCCGCGCCGACATCATGGCCGAGCGCACGCTCCGCAAGGAGCTCGAGCGCACGCGGCCTGACTATGGCTTCCTCGGCGAGGAAGGCGGCGAGACCAAGGGCGATGGCCGCAACCGCTGGATCGTCGATCCGCTCGACGGCACCACGAACTTCCTGCACGGCGTGCCGCACTTCGCCATCTCGCTCGCGCTCGAACGCGAGGGCGAAGTCATCGCGGGCGTGATCTACCAGCCGATCTCCGACGAGCTGTTCTGGGCCGAGAAGGGCAACGGCGCCTACATCGACACGCCGAACGCACGCTCGCGCCGGCTGCGCGTGTCGGGCCGCAAGGAGCCGGCGCGCGCGCTGATCGGCACCGGCATCCCGCACATCGGCAAGGGCGACCATGCCTCGTATCACGCCAAGCTCGCGGCCGTGACCGAGCGAACCGCGGGCGTACGCCGCTGGGGCGCTGCCGCGCTCGACCTCGCCTTCGTGGCGGCCGGCCGCTACGACGCCTTCTTCGAGTTCGGCCTGGCACCGTGGGACGTCGCGGCGGGCGTGCTGATGGTCAAGGAAGCCGGCGGCATCATCTGCGACATCCAGGGCCAGCCCTATGAACTCGGCGGCAAGTCGCTGCTCGCCAGCAACTTCGGTCTCAAGGACCCGATGATCGAGATCCTCGCCAAGGCCTAACGGCCTTTCAGGATTTCGCGCACCAGCCTCGCCACCGTGCGCGCCGCGAGCGTCGCCGGCCGTTGCGTTCCCACCGCCAGCCAGGTCGCCTGCTCGAGCGAGGGCTTCACGATGCGCGACGCGGCGAAGGCCGGACCCGCCATCTCGCGCTCGACATAGGGCCGTGGGAACACGGTGCAGAGCCCGCAGCGCAGGACAGCCTCGCGCAGGATCGCCGACGAGCTTCCCTCGAGCACGAAGTTCAGCGCCACGTCGTGGCGGGCGGCGACCTCGCCCATCACCGTCGTCAGGCCGTTCGGCCGCACCGGCCCGCAGAGCGCCACGCCGTCGAGCGCGCGGAACGGGACGTCGCGGCGCTTGAGCGCCGGGTGGCTCTTCGGCCCCACCAGCATCATGTCGCAACGCGAGACCTGCTCGGCGCCGCGCACCGCGCCGCGGCGATAGCGGTTGAACACCGCCACCTCGACCCTGCCGGTGGCGATCCACGCCTCGATTTGCCCGCTATAGGCTTCGTGGACGCGCAGCCTGAGGCGCGGATAGTCAGCCAGCACCCGCGCCGTCAGAACACTCACCAGCGGCTGCGCCCAGCCCGGGACGATGCCGAGATCGACGCTGCCCACCGGGCTCGCGCCCTCGCCGCGTGCCTCGGCGGCGAGCTGGTCGGCCTCGGCCAGCAGCGCCCGCGCCCGCGGCAGCAGGGCCTCGCCGAACTCGGTCGGCTTCACGCCGCGGCCGGTGCGATGGAACAGCCGGCCGCCCAGCTCCTGCTCGAGCGTCGAGACCTGCCGGCTCAGCACCGACTGCGCGACGCCCTGGGCCGCCGCCGCGCGGCTGAAGCCGCCGCCCTCGGCCACGCTGCAGAACGCCCGCACGCTCTTCAGATCCATCCCGCTCCCATCCGAAATCGGCAAAGCCAGTCTAGCTCCCGTGATGCGGCGGCATAGCGCCGCCTGCGCCGATTCATCCGCAGGCCGGTGCCGCGACCGGTTGAGCGGAGTCCGGCCATTGGCTATGTTCAAGCGGCAAATCCCATTGAAAGGCAATCGCTTATGGCCTCGTCTTCGGTCGTCGCGCGCACCATCGCCCTCGCTGTCCTGGGCTACGGCGCGGCGTCCTCCGTGGCGCTCGGCCAGAACGTGACCGCCTTCAATCCCTACTCCGGCGTCGGCCTGCCGGGCGGCCCGACGCCGCAATATGGACCGCAGGCCGCCTACCCGATCGTCGACACGGTCGGTCCCGGCCCGATGGCCGGGCCGGCCTTCAACCCGTGGGCCTCGGGTGGACAGGCGCCGGTCGGCGCATCGGTCGGCGTGCCATTGCCTGCACAGGTCTATGCCGGCCCGGCCATGGGCGGCCCCGTGATCGTGGGCGGCCGCGAATACGTTCCGCCGGCCTTCAACGACAGCCGCGGCTCCTATCTGCCGGCCCCGCCGCCCGGCCCGATCGAGAGCCGCATCGTGGCGATCCCGGAAGTCGGTGGCGGACGTAGCGCACCACGCGATCTCTACTCGTCGGCGCCCGCCCATGCGTCGCCGCCGGCTCCGGCTCCGGTGGCGCCACCCGTCGCCGCTCCTGTGCCGACACCCGCGCCCACTCCGGCGCCCGTCCCCGTCGCGCGCCCGGCCGCTCCGCCGGCTGTCGTCACGCCCCCGGCCCCTGCACCCGCTCCAGCCGCAACGCCCACTCCACCGCGTCCGGCCGTCGCCGCAGCGCCTGCGCCGGCTGCCACGCCTGCTCCGCCGCCCGCTCCGTCCCGTGCCACCGCGGCACCAGCGCCGTCCGGCGGCGCCGTGGCGGCGACGGTGGCCTTCAGCGCTCAGTCTGCCGAGCTGTCGGACGCCGCGAAGGCCGATCTCGACCGTGTCGCCAAGAACATCTCCGACCGCAGCCTGCGCCAGGTCGAGCTGCGCGCCCATACCGGCGCCAACGATCCCGAGAGCCGCAAGGTCTCGCTCGCCCGCGCCCTGATCGTGCGCTCCTACCTGATCGACAAAGGCGTGAAGTCACGCATCGAGATCGGCGCCTTCGCCGGCGACGGCGGTGATCGGGTCGACATCCTGGTGCCGAACTCGTGACCGGCGCCGGGTCACGGCCCCGCCCGAGGTACGTGATCGCATGAGCAATCCGCTTCCCTACCTCGTCCGCATGCTGCTGTTCCTGGCGGCGGTGGCGGGCATCGCCTACCTGCTGCACGAGGACCTGCTGCGCGTGTTCCTGAACACGCCCATCCTGAACAGCGTCATCGTGGGCGTACTGGTGGTCGGCATCTTCTTCGTGATGCGCCAGGTCATCGCGCTGTGGCCGGAAGTCCGCTGGCTGCGCCGCTTCCAGCAGCGCGAGCCCGGCGCGCCGCCGCTCGACACCTACTCGATCGACCTGCTGGCGCCGATGGCGGCGATGCTGGGCGAGCGCCAGGACAGTTTCCGCCTGTCGCCGACCGCGACGCGCGCCCTGCTCGACGGCATTGCGACCCGTCTCGACGAGCGCCGCGAGCTCAGCCGCTACATGATCGGCCTGCTGATCTTCCTCGGCCTGCTCGGCACCTTCTGGGGGCTGCTGGAGACGATCGGCGCCGTCGCCGACGCGATCGCCGGCCTGCAGGTCTCCGGCGGCGATGCCGTGCAGATGTTCGCCAAGCTGAAGCAGGGCATCGAAGGTCCGCTCAAGGGCATGGCGACCGCCTTCGGCGCCTCGCTGTTCGGCCTCTCCGGCTCGCTGGTGCTGGGCTTCCTGGAGCTGCAGGCGAGCCAGGCGCAAGGCCGCTTCCACACCGAGCTCGAGGAATGGCTGGCCGGCGCCACGCGCCTGTCGAGCAGCCCGCTCCAGGGCGAGGGCGAGGCCGGTGTGTCGGTCTATGTCGAGGCGCTGCTGGAGCGCACAGCCGACGGGCTCGACGAGCTGACGCGCATCCTGCGCCGCAGCGAGGAAAACCGCGAAGCCGCCGCGATCGCCAATGCCACGCTGGTCGAGCGACTGGCGGCGCTCGCCGAGAGCATGCGCGCGCAGCAGACCCTGCTCGCCCGGCTGGCCGAGCACTCCATCGAGCTGCGCGGCACCGTGACCCGCCTGTCCGAGCGCGGGCCCGATCCCGAGAACGAGGCGCTGGCCGCGCACCAGCGCAACATCGAGGCGAGCCTCGCGCGCCTGGTCGAGGAGAGCGCGCGCAACCGGACGGCGCTGGCCGACGAGCTGCGCGGCGAGTTCAGGCTGCTCGCCCGCACCATCGCGGCGAGCCGCGGCGGCACGCCGCCGCCGCAAGGCAACGGGTAGCGCACATGGCGGCCGCCTCGTCCCGCCGTCGTTCCGGAGGCGCCGACTACACCTGGCCCGGCTACGTCGACGCTCTGACGACGCTGCTGATGGTGCTGATCTTCCTGCTGTCGCTGTTCAGCGTCGCGCAGTTCACCCTGTCGGACGCGCTCTCCAACCGCGACAGCGCGATCGACAGTCTCGGCAGGCAGATCGGCGACCTCGCCAGCCAGCTCTCGGTCGAGAAGAAGGCGACGCAGAGCCTGCAGCAGGATCTCGAGAAGCTCACCCTGCAGCTCCGTCAGAACCAGGCCGAGCGCGACCGGCTGAACACCGACCTCGCCGCCCAGCGGCGCAGCGCCGATGCCCTCAAGATCGAGCGCGACCAGCTCACCGAGCGCCTGACCTCGATGCTGTCGGAACGCGACCGGCTGGCCGCCTCGCTGCAGACCCAGGAGAAGGCCGCGGCCGCGAAGGCCGAGGACCTGCAGAAGGAGATCGAGCGGCAGCGGCTCGAGCTCACGCGCCTGGCCGCTTCATTGGCCGCCGCCAACGACGAGAAGGGCAAGCTGTTCGGCGACCTCACCGAGGAGCAGAAGCTCTCGGCCGAGCAGAAGGCTGCCGTGGTGCGCATGACCGCCGAGCTGGCGGGCCTCAAGGACGAGCTCGCCCGCCTCAACGCCGCCCTCGAAGCCGCTGACGTCAAAGCAAAGGACCAGCAGGCCCAGATCGTCGACCTCGGCCAGAAGCTCAACCGTGCGCTCGCCAGCAAGGTCGAGGAGCTGGCGCGCTACCGCTCCGAATTCTTCGGCAAGCTGCGCGAGGCGCTGCGCGGCCAGCGCGACGTCCAGATCGTCGGCGACCGCTTCGTCTTCCAGTCGGAAGTGCTCTTCCCCTCCGGTTCCGCCCAGCTCCAGCCCGGCGGCGAGAAGCAGCTCGCCGATGTCGCCCAGCGGCTGATCGAGATCGGCCAGAGCATCCCGAAGGACATCAACTGGGTGCTGCAGGTCGACGGCCATACCGACGAAAAGCCGATCCGCAACGCCGTCTTCCCCTCGAACTGGGAGCTCTCGACCGCGCGTGCGATCGCGGTCGTGAAGTTCCTCCACAGCCAGGGCATTCCCAACAGCCGGCTGGTGGCGGCGGGCTACGCCGAGTTCCAGCCGCTCTCGGCCATCGACACGGCGCGCAACCGGCGCATCGAGCTCAAGCTCACCAACCGCTAAAGCATCGTGGCTTCGGCTCCGGCCGGAGACACGATGCCGAAGGCGGAGAAGCTTGCCCCGATGCGTTTCCGATAGATCGGGACCGCTAAAGCGGCCCCAATCAATCGCAAGCCGCTGGCAGCTACAGCAGCCCCAGCCGCATCAGCTCGGCCGCCATTTCCGGCGGCATCTCCGCCGTATCGCCGCGCGACAGGTCGGGAGGCGCGCGGTCCGGTTCGAGATAGCGCCAGCCCTGGAACGCCTAGCAGGCGCGCGGCGCGGTCTTGACGAGGGTGCGCTTGACCTTGATCCGGCAGTATTTCTTGCCGTCTTCCTTGTCGATGTCCTCCTCGAAGCCGACCAGCTCCTGCCGGCAGCGGATGACCCCGCGCACCACCCAGTAGAGCGAACCGCCGCCGCCCAGCAGCTCCTCGGCGCGCCGCGGCGTGTTGCGGGTGTAGACCCAGTGCGGCGAGCGCGGCGTCTGCCGCCGCTGCTTGCGCCGCGCGGCCTGCAGCTTCTTCATGTGGGAAAGATCGTCGACGCCGACCGCGAGCTTGATGAGATGCAACGCCATGCCTCGCGCTTAGTACGGCGAAAGCCACAAACTCAAGCGTCGCCTATCCACAGCGTGACCTTCCCGCCACAGCCTGCGAGAATTCGCGTGCTGACTCCAGACTCCACAGTGTTTGCACAATCGGCGGATTATCGTCCGTTCGATTTATCGCGGGGGTTCTCATGAATCGGTCGACGCTGGCTGCCCTGGTCGTGGCCCTGATGCTGGGCTCCGGCATTGCGGGTTACCTGGTGGGGAGGCCGGGCGACTCGGTCGACAAGCCGCAGCCCCCGCGCGTCGCCTCGGCGACCACGTCGGCCGCCCCGCCGGCTCCCGCGGCTCCTCCGGCCTCCACCGCCACGGCGCCGACGCCGATCGCCCAGCCGCCGGCGCCGCCCAGCGATCCTTTCGCCTATCGCCGGCTCGGCATCGACAGCAGCCGCACCGAGGCCGAGGCCTGCCTCGCCTTCAACAAGTCGCTGGCGACCGGCGACGTGAAGTTCGGCGACTTCATCAAGCTCGAGCCCGACGCGCGGATCGCCCTGCGCACCGACGACAATCGCCTCTGCATCGCAGGCCTCACCTACGGCCAGGACTACAAGGTCACGCTGCGCCAGGGCCTGCCCGGCCGCGACGGCGAGAAGCTCGCCGCCGACCAGGACGTGACGGTGGCGCTGGGCGCCCGCCCGGCCGTCGTCAACCTGCCGGGCAAAGGCTTCATCCTGCCGCGCGGCAGCGCCGCCGGCCTGCCGGTCACCACCATCAACGTTTCGAAGGTCGGCATCACGGTCTATCGCGTGAACGAGCGCGGTATCGAGCGTTTCGCCTCCGACCGCTACTACTATTACGACCAGGCCTTCCCCGGCTCCGAGCCGATCACCGAAGCGTGGTCGCTCAGGAACTGGCTGAACGGCAGCAACGGCACCGTACAGTGGACCGGCACGATGGACGTGCGCAACGTGCCCAACCAGGCCGTCGTCACCGCCTTCCCGATCCGCGAAACCATCAAGGACTGGAAGCCCGGCGCCTACTTCGTCGTGGTGTGGAACGCTGCGACGCCGCCGTCCCGCGATCCCGACGAGGACGATTCGGGCAGCGCCGCCGGCATGTGGGTGGTCGACACCGACATCGGCCTCACGAGCTTCACCGGCGAGGACGGGCTGAACGTCTTCGCCCGCTCGCTGCAGACCGCCCAGCCGCTGCCGGGCATCGAGGTCGTGCTGCTGTCGCGCGGCAACGAGCCGATCGGCAAGGTCGTCACCACAGCCGACGGCCGCGCCTCGTTCGCCGCAGGCCTGCTGAAGGGCAAGGGTGCCGCCGAGCCGGTCGCCGTGATGGCGATGGCCGGTGACCGACAGGAGTTCTCCCGCCTCGAGCTCACCAAGGCCGCGTTCGACCTGTCCGACCGTGGCATCGACGGCCGCGCCCAGCCCGGCCCGGTCGATGCGTTCCTCTACACCGAGCGCGGCGTCTACCGTCCGGGCGAGACGGTGCAGCTCATGGCGCTGGTGCGTGACGACTCGGCCAATGCACTCGGCACCATGCCCGTGACCTTCATCGTGAAGCGTCCCGACGGCAGCGAGTTCACGCGTTACACCCATGCGCCGCAAGCCTCGGGGGCGCTGCACCAGAAGATCGATCTGCCGAAATCGTCTCGCCGCGGGCGCTGGTCTGCCGCCGCCTACATCGACCCCAAGGGTGCGCCGGTGGGCCGCGTGGAGTTCTCGGTCGAGGACTTCGTCCCGGAGAAGCTCAAGGTCGAGATCGCGTCGGAGAAGCCGATCCTCAAGCCGGGCGAGCTCAACGCCTTCACCGTCCAGGCCGACTTCCTCTACGGCGCACCTGCGGCCGACCTCGCGGTGGAAGGCGATCTGCGCATCACGGTCGACGACGCCCCGTTCCCGGCCTTTGCCAAATACCGGTTCGGTCCCGAGGAGGAGCGCGAGAAGTTCGAGCCGCCGTTCATCGAGCTCAAGGGCCCCGACACCGACCCAACCGGCAAGGCGCGCCTCGAATGGCCGGGCGATCAGGTCAAGGACACCGCGCTGCCGTTGCGTGGCACCGTGCAGGTCCGCGTCTTCGAGCCCGGCGGTGGGCGCGCCACCAAGGCCGACAAGGTCCTGCCGGTGCGCAGCCGCGACACTTACATCGGCATCAGTCCGACCTTCGAGGGGCGCTATGCGCGCGAGGGTGCCGACACCGAGTTCGACATCGTCGCCGTGAGCGACAGCGGCCAGCAGATCGCGCGGCCGTCTGTCGAATACCGGATCGAGCGCATCACCACCGCCTACCAGTGGTACCAGGTCGACGGTCGCTGGCGGTGGCAGGCACAATCGAACACGCGGCTGGTCACCAGCGACAAGCTCGTCCTCAAGGCCGATGGGCCGACCCGCATCACCCAGCGTCTGAGCTGGGGCCGGCACAAGCTCATTGTCGTCGACCGGGAGAAGAACACCTCAACCGACATCACCTTCTACGTCGGCTGGTACGGCGGCAGCGGCGCCGAGGAGGCGCCGGACACGCTCAAGGTCGCGAGCGACAAGCCGAACTACCGGCCGGGCGAGAGCGCCCGCCTGCGCATCGAGGCCCCGTTCGCCGGCGAGGCGCTGATCGCCATCGCTACCGATCGCATCGTCGACACGCGGCCCGTGCAGGTACCGGCCGGGGGCACCACCGTCGAGATCCCTGTGAAGGCCGAATGGGGGGCCGGCGCCTATGCGCTGGTGACGGCCTGGCGTCCGCTCGCCGCCCCCACCGAGCGTACTCCGACCCGTGCCATTGGTGCGGTCTGGCTCGGCCTCGACCCGGCGTTGCGCACGCTCGCCGTCCAGATCGGCACGCCGGAGAAGATCACGCCGCGACAGAAGATCGAGGTGCCCATCAAGGTCGCCAACCTCGCCGGCG
>CAYRBQ010000075.1:0-11176 GCA_964422305.1 uncultured Reyranella sp.
CGGGCCGGCGTATGCCTATGAGTGGGGTTCGCCGGTCTTTTCGACTTTCATTCGACAAGAGAGCGCAGCGCGCTCCGGGGACATCTCCAGCCCTGAAAGGTTAGGAGACTCGTGCGGTCGGTTGGCTCCGCCGTCGTGGTGGTTCGGGCGCGGTCAGGACCGTGCCCATGTTCGTAGGTCCAAAGAAAAAGGTCGGCGCAGAAAGCGCCAGTCTACAGGAAGAACCCTATCATTTCCTGCTGAACCTGTCAAACGTCGTTGCGTGCTTGCAATGCCAGCACTTTGCCTCGGCTTGGCGTCGCTGCTTTCGGTGACGCGGAGTCGTGGTGAAGATGAAGTTGGAGAAGTGGCCGGCGCTGAGGCCGGTGTTGGCGATGCCGGCGAGGCGGCGGTCGAGCGCTTAGTTCAACACCTGAATGCCTGTGAACTTGGCTGTAAGCGGAAAGGACTTCTTTAGGCGATTGCGCACACTCGACAGAATTATTGGGCCTTCAATATGGAGGGCATCTCTTTCTGATGTTGTCACATTCTTCACACCTAGCTGCTCTGCAGACTGCTCCCAGTACTGCAACAGATAAGCGGTAAGGTATTCGATCTCGACATTTGTTAGCTTTTTGCTCCTTTTGACGCGCTGTGCCGCGGAAACAAGACTGCTCAGCGCTTCCTTGTGTCTACCCACGATCGAGAGAAGTGCTCCCCTGAGCATAGTGACGTCGAAGTCGTTTCGAGCTCGATCTGTGACCAGACTTTCAAGAATTGACAGGGCTTCGCCATTCCTGCGGTCCGCCGCCGCCACAAAAGCTCGGTCAATGCGGCGGATATCAGCAAGGAAGGCAAATATTTTCAGCATTCTTCATTCTCCGTAAGCCCTATTCTGGGCCGTCCCAATCGCGGAAAATTCGCCTCAATGCATCTATCAGGCGCTCGGCTGGAGTTTTTGGCTTCGTACTAGGTGATTCGTCGGGCCTGCGTGGTTGTTGCTCCGTGAGCCGCCGATGCTCGTGCAAGTCCTGAAGGCGCCGGTCCTCAGTACCCGGCCTTGTACCTTTGGTAGGATCAGGTGTCTCCACTTTTGGAGGATTGCCCGGACGAACGACTGGGGGCTGGACCTTGCTGCCACCACCGCCTCGTGCGCTGCTCCCACCACCACCACCGCCGCCGCCAACACCGCAGGGCATTCCTGTAAGACTCGCCAACAGGCAAGGCGGTTGCCCGCGATCGCGTGGCGTAGCTCGCGCATCCTGGCAATCGCCAGACGGCGCGCCGCCTGACCCCGGTCCATAGACACCGACGAGTCCCAGCGGATCAATCACGTTGGGCGAGTCGCCTGCCACATATGCGTAAAGGTTTCCGTAAGGATCGCTCGGCTCTCCGATCGGATCGCGCGATATCCATCGCCCGGCAATCGGATCGTAGGCACGGTACTTAGTCAGATTCAGCCCGCTCGCCGCATGACTGAACAACCCCGCGAACCCGAAGTCCGTCGTCGGCGTAGGCCCGGTGAGCGGCGCCCCGTAGGGATCGTAGTTGAACGCCGGCGCCGAGCTGGCGCTGGCGAATGCCCGCCGCACCGAGCCGAGCTGGTCGATGCCGTAGTAGTACGGCTGGCCCGGCGCGCCCGGTACGAACTCGCCCTCGTCGTAGTAGCTGCGGGCCGTGGCGTTGCTGCCGTCGCGCGCCTGGCAGAGGGCGTCGCCGCACCACAGGTAACTGGTCGTGACCGGCGTGCCGCCGCCCGGCGGCGTCTCGGCGATCGAGACGCGGCGGCCGAGCCCGTCATAGGCGAAGGCGGTCGCCTTGCCGGGCTGGCCGGGATAGCCGATGCCGACCAGCCGGTTCTCGGCGTCCCAGGTGTAGGTGCGCTGGCCGTCGTCGGTGACGTTGCCGACCGTGTCCCAGGTCAGCGCCTGGCCCGAGAGGACGGTGAGCTGGTTGAGGGTGTTGTAGGTGCCGGTCTGGGTCAGCGCCGACGGATAGACCGCCGACGCGTCGCTGGTCTCGGTGATGGAGGCGACCTGGTCCTCGCGCGTGGTGGTGAAGGTGAAGTTGGAGAAGTGCCCGGCGCTGAGGCCGGTGTTGGCGATGCCGGCGAGGCGGCGGTCGCCGGCGTTGTTGAGATAGGTCCAGGCCGTGGCCAGCGTGCTGCTGGCGAGCTGGCGCGACGCGATCTGGCCGGTCTGGCCGAGATAGCCCAGCGTGAAGGCGCCGAGGTCGCTGGCATGGCCGCTCAGGCGGCCGATCGTGTCGTACTGGAAGGTCTCGGCGCCGGCGCCCTGCACGGTGCGCGAGGCCAGCCTCCCCAGCTCGTCATAGGCCGAGGCGATGGCGCTGTTGGCGAAGGGGCCGCTCTCCTGCTGGACCTGCAGGGCGCCCAGCGAGCCCACGGGCACATAGGTGTAGTTGCGCGTGCCGATGCCGTCGGTCATCGAGACGAGGCGCGGGAAATACGGGTCCCAGGCGAAGATGACGTTGGGCGTGGGATTGACGGCGCCGGTGTAGGCGACGCCGGTCAGGCGATCGTCGTTGGCATAGGTGTAGGTCTTCACCTGGCCGAGCGCATCGGTGACGGTCTTGAGACGGCTGGTCGTGGTCTCGTAGCCGTAGGCGACCGTGGTGGTGTCGACGTAGGTCTTGGTCGTGAGACGGCCCTGGACGTCGTAGGCCCAGGCGGTGGTGTTGCTGCGGGCGTCGGTCAGGCCGGTCACCTGACCCTTGCGGTTGTAGGCCGTCTGAGTCTGCTGGCCGAGCGGGTCGGTCGTGGCGGTCAGCCGGCGATTGGCGTCGTAGGTGTAGGTCCAGAGCCGGCCCTGCCGGTCGAGATACGATGCGCGATCGAGCTTGTCGTAGGTGTAGACCTCGGCCGTGCCGTCCGGATAGGTGACCTTGGTCAGGCGATCGGCGGCATCGTAATCGTAGGTCGCAGTCCAGCCCTCGGAGTCGGTGTAGGTGCGGACGCGGGCGAAGGAATCGTAGGTGTAAGTGGCCGAGACGACGCTGTTGGCGTTGGTCACGGTCAAGAGGTTGCCCGAGCCGTCATACTGGTAGCTGGTGGTCTGCCCCAGCGGATTGACGATCGAGGTGAGCTGGCCGGCGGCGTTGTAGGTATACCGCGTCATCTGGCCCGCCGCATCGACGTAGCTCAGCGGCCGGTGCCTGTAGTTGTAGGTGAACTGCGCGACGGTGGTCTGCAGGCCGAACTCGGTCGTCTGGTCGATCTTGGTGATGTCGATGTTGTTGGCGTAGCTGAAGTTCGTCGTCCGGCCCAACGGATCGACGATGCGCGTCAGATTGAAGTAGCCCGCCGTGTCGTAGGTGAACTGAGTGCGCTGCGTCGTGCCGTTGTCCAGGACGCGGCCGATCGCCGCCGGACTGTTGTAGGTTCCGCCATTCACCGGGTTCACCTGACCGGGATACTGGTACCAGATGCGATTCTCGAGCGGGTACTTCTTGCTCTCGAGCCCCGTGCCCTTCACACCGCCGCCGGTCGCGGCGTGAAGGAAGTGGCTGACCCGCGCCTTGGTGTAGTCGCAGCCGCCCGTGGGCGTGCAGGCCGCCGCGACATAGGCATCCTTGTCCCAGTGGAAACTGTTGCGGTACTGGAGGTAATTGTTCGTCGGGTTGAGCGGCATGCCGGTCGGTACCGTCGCCGCGGGATCGCTGGCGGGTATGGCCGACGAGGGCTCCAGCCATTCCTCGCGTTCGCTGTATCCGAGAGGGTCCGTGGCTTGGACGAACCGGGGAGGCGCCGCCGTCCCGGGGGCCGTATAGGAAAACGTCGTCGTCCCGTACGGCGTCGTCAACGAGTTGACGAGCGAGTTGCTGTCGTAGGTAAAGCTGGAAGTCAGGCCCACTACGTCGGTGATGGAGGATAGGCGCCCCATCCCGTCGTAGGTCAGCACCGCACTGCGACCAAACGGGTCGGTGATCGCCGAAATCAGGAGGGGCTGGGCCGGAACGCCATAGGTGAAGGTCGTCTGACGGCCGACGGCGTCGGTGACCGACGTGACGCGCCCATGCCGTCATAGTTCAGCGTCAGGGCATTGCCGTACGGATCGATGAGCTGGCTCAGGAAGATCCGGCGCGGCGCCGACGCGCTGCCGTCCGACTGGGCATAGATCTCGACACTGCCGTCGCGCAGTTGCCGCCGATAGGTGATGGGCGACGACGATGCGCGGAACAGAATCGATCCATCATCGAACTGATTGGCGAAGCGTCCGTTGCTGTAGCCCGTATAGTAGTAGGCACCGCCACCGGCCACGTAGCGGGACACGCTGGCGCCCGGCGTGACGGGATCGTCGGTGACATAGCTCAGCCAGTTCAGCGTCCATTTGGGGCTCACGTTGAAAAACGAAAACGCCCCAGGCTGGCTGTCCTCGCGCTGGTTGTAGCTGATTGTGGTGCGCGCGGAGGGACCGAAGGCAGGCGCATATCCGACGGGCGTATCGGACAGGAAGAGACTGACAGTCGCCTCCTTGATATTGTAGCCGCACATCCCGCAGTTCTGGGGCTGGGCGCCGGGAGCCTCGCCGCCGGCGTCACCTGCATCGCCACGTCTTGTCTTCGCAAACCTGTCGCCCTGCCCTCCCTGGATGGTGGATGTGGTGGCGCCCTTGCCCCAAATCCTTGCCGCTTCATCCTTCGGAACCGATCTCAGGCCTTTCGGAGTCACGTCTGCGGGCACCAGGAAGTAGCCGCTCGCCTCTGTATCGACGGCATCGGCGGTCACCCACACCTCCTGCCCGCGCACCGAGGTGTCGACCACCCTGAACCGACCGTCTTCCTGTCCGGTGACGGCGGCGAAGTGGCCGGTCTTCCAGTGGATGACCGACGGCACGGGTATCGGCTGCCCCGGCTTGCGCTGGACGATCTGGTGCTTCAGGCCTGCCTTGTCCGAGAGCTGCGTAAGTTCGGCCAGACTGGTGCCCTGTTTGCCGGCGCGATGCCATTGCAGGAAGTTGACGGCTGTGGCATCGGCGCCGCGGGACAGGAGCATGTTCCTGAGGGCGATCGGGCCGCAAATGAACAGGTGGCGGGGATCCTTGTCGACCAGAACGAGCTGCTCGCGTGCGTTCTGTATGGCCTCGGTCGCCGAGCCGGTGATGGGACGATCGCCCAGGTCGCGAAACAGGGCGGCGACAGCGTCGGAGCGACCCAACCCGATATAGAGCTGCGCAAGCTCGCCGATCGCACGGTCGACAACCGCACGCACCCGGGGATCGGTCGCGCTTGCCCCCTGCGACCACGCACCTTGCCAGGCCTCCAGTGCCTTCGAGTAGTAGCCGTAGTGGAGGTACTGAAGCCCGAGGTTGGTCAGCAGCGACGGATTCCAGCCCGAGTTCGGATACGCAGCGAGAAAGCCCGTCAGTGCGCTGAAGTCATCGATCTTGCTGCGAGCAGAAAATGCGGCCGCCGCCTTCGTAAGAGCCGCGTCTTCCTCCGCGGTCGTCGCCCTGGCGGCCACGAGCAGCTCCTCGAACGGGCCTCCGGGACCTACCTTCGCCGTCACGAGAAGACCAGCCGGCCCTTTGGCCGGATCGGCGAAAGCCGGTTGCACCGCCGGCTGGACCAGCCCGATCGCGATGGCGGCTACGCCGAGGATCAACCACCTTCTGGCCTTCATGCAGTCACTCCACGCTAGTGTCGCCGGTGGCGGGCCGGTCAGGGAATCCAGCTAAAGCAACCCCAAACTCCGCTGCCCCAGGTCGCAGGACTCGAGCTGGTGTTGGCGACGCTCAATCGATTGCCGACGGGATCGTACGAATAGGTGAGGCAGAGGCCGGTATCGTACAGCGCCGTGGTGAGGCGCCCGGTCGGATCGTAGGTATAGGAGACGAGCGCAGCGGTCGCGGCGGTCGGCAGCGCCAACGTCACTGCCCCTGCCAGAATGCAAGCTCGCCAACGATGAGCGCGACCTGACATCGTTCCCCCTTTCATCGTCGGCATCGACTGCCGGTCAGTTCTCCGTCCAGGACATGATGGTGCCGATCGTCCGACCAGCCCGCGGATCGACGAAGAGGCCGACATTGCTGTAGCCGGTCGCACCCAGGTAGCCGGCAGACTTCGCAGTCGTGAAGACCGGCAGGAAATTGTAGCCGTCCTGGCTGAAGGCGAAGCTGACGTTGGTGCCGTCGTCCGCTATCCGCAACCAGATGGGCTGCGAGAAGACGTTCGTCGCACTCGTGAAGTCCGTGCTGAAGAAAGTTGTCGGCGTGCTGTATTTCGAAACCTGGATAAGCGGAGTATTGATTGATCCGGTCAGAGCATAGTTCAGCACATGAATCTTGTTGGTCCCGTCATACCAGCCGATGCCTACGGCATTGGCATTCGAACTGTTGCGCGTGGCGGCGATCAGCGTGGTGATCGTGTAGGGAGGCGTTGGTGCCGCCTTGTAGCGGGCCGCCACGTTAACCCCTGTCCCACTGGTCGGCGCCTCGAGCGCAACGCCGACGGCGCTGTCGGTTATGGTCGACGTGCCCTGGTTGAGCCACGTCGCCAATCCCGTACCGGCCAGGGTCGGCGTCGCGGAAAGGCGATCGCGATAGAGGCCGGCACCACTGCCGCTGCCGGTCGCCTCGATGGTGATGCTGCCGGCCGCATTGCCGATCGAAATGCCGGGGCCGGCGGACAGGCGATTGGCCTTAGCCGGTGCTCCCGTTGCTCCTATGACCAGTTGGCCATCCGTAAGCGGCCCTATGCCGGCAAGTCCACCCCCGCCATTGTTCGCCTGAATGGCGTTCGTGCTCCCACTTGCCTGTGCGGCGGCGATGCACCGCGCCAAGGCCTGGAAGTTCGCCATCATCTGCGACGCATCGGCGACCTGGCTGCCGGACATCTGATACGGCAGCGCGCACTGCGCCATGGCAGCCAGCGGCGCAGCGCTCACCCCGAAGCCGGCGAGCAGCAAGGGCCCGAAGAAGCGGGTTCGGAGCCCAGACGCGTGACGAGGCATCTAGTTCACCGTCCATGACAGCAAGGTGCCGAGCGCGCGGCCGAGCCGCGAATCCACAGTGAACGCGAGGTTGGTGTAACCAGTCGCACCGAGCCATCCCGAGGACTTCGCGACCGAGTACACCTGCAGATAGGTCGCGCCATCCTGGCTGAACGCGAACGAGACATTCGTGCCGTCATCCTGGAGCCGGAACCATATCGGCTGAGTGAATGCGTTGACCGGGCTCTGGTAGTCCGTACCTACGACAGCGCCCCATCCCTGCCAGCGCGACACGCCAATGTACGGGTAGTAGGGCAACCCACCGGTCTGGTTCGTGTTCAGGCTGATGGTGTGAAGGTTGTTCGCTCCATTGTACCAGCCGACGCCGATGCCGAAGGTGGTGCCCGCAGCAGACCTCGTCACGGCAACCAACGCAGTGACGGTGTAGGGCGGTGCCGGCGCAGCGGCGACCAGCGCATGAAGAGCGGTGTTCGATCCTGATGACGGAGCATCGATCGTAAGGCCGACCGGCGTATCCGCGGCCGTCGCGCCCGCTTGGTTGTACCACGCGGCCAGCCCCGTGCCGGCAGCCGTCGGTGCGACCGACATCACTTGACGATAGAGGCCGAAGCCGCTCGTGCTACCGGTGCTCGATATCGTGACTGCGCCGGGCTGATTGCCGATCGCGATGCCGGTGCCGGCGACGAGAGGCTGCGCTTGCGGTGGATTGCCGGTGGAACCGACGATCAGTTGGCCATCTGTCAACAAAGGCATACCGCCGAACGCGCCCGCACCCGCATTGAGCTGAACGGAGTTCGCCGATCCGGCCGGGGCCACCGCGCCCAGGCACGTGACCAGCGCGTTGAAGTTGGCCATGACCTGGGCCGGGTCGGCCGGCTGACCGTTCGCAAGCGTGTGGGGAAGCGAACACTGTCCGAAAGCGGCGTTGCCGCTCAACGCGAGAGCCGTACAGGCGCAAGCAACCAGCCGGGCTGCTGTCATCATCATAGCTGAGTCCATGAAAGGAGCGTCCCGACGGTCTGGCTGGCGCCGCGCGGATTGACGGCGAAGACGAGGTTGCTGTAGCCGGCCGCCCCCAGGAACCCCGATGCCTTGGCGACGGAGAACAGCGTCAGGTAGTTGGCGCCATCCTGGCTGAAGGCGAAGGCGACGGTCGACCCATTGTCACGGATCTCCATCCAGATGGGCTGGGAGAAGGCGTTCCCGAAGCTCGTGAAGTCCGCCGCGCTATATGAGGTCGGACTGTTCCACTTGGTGACTTCAAGGATCGGCACGCCACCGTTGGATGTCGTCAGGGTCAGGAGGTGCAGCTTGTTCGTGCCATCGTACCAACCGATCCCCACGGCGTTGTAGCTGTTGCTGGCACGCGTGGCACCGATCAGCGCCCGAATGGAATAAGGCGTCGACGGAGCGGCCATGTAGCGTGCCGTGACGTTCGCCACCGTCGCACCGATCGGTGGAACATCGAGGGTTACGCCCGTGGCGCTGTCGGTGACCGTCGACGTTCCCTGATTGAGCCAGTTCGTCAGCCCGATGCCTGCAGACGTCGGGGTGGGCGACATGATCTGGCGATAAAGACCTTCGCCGATGGGCGCACCCGAGGTCGAGATTGAAATGCCGCTACCGCTGTAGCCGATCGAGATGCCGGGTCCGGCGGTCAGCGTCTGCGCCTGCGGTGCGCCTCCGGTCGCACCGATCACGAGCTGGCCATCGGTAAGCGGACCCACGCCTCCCAAGGCACTCGCGCCGGTCTTGTACTGAACGGAGTTTGTCGCCCCACCGGGAGAGAGGGCTCCAATGCACGTCGCCAGAGCATTGAAGTTCGCCATGACCTGCGGCGCGTCGGCAACGGTGCCGTTGCTGAGCTGGTTCGGCAGCACGCATTGAGCGTTGCTTGTCGATGCGCTCCCCAGCGCGAGGGCGGATACCGCCGCGGCAAGCACAACCCTCTTTCGCACGCCGTTCATGACTCGACCACTCCACTACGCACCGGAAGCAACGAGCTGTCGCCACGAGTGCGACTGGCCAGTCCACACTACATGAGGGAATTTCTGTCACGCACTACACTTTACCGCATATCTCGCAGCGACGATCTCGCGGGTTCTTAACTTCGCTGTATTCGAACAAACTTGTCGTCGAACGGTTCATCTTGCGCGCCGAGCGAAACCGCCCGCGCATTTCCGCCACCGCCCGCCCCGTCCCGCCGCTATAGTCCGCGGCAATGAACGCCGCGCCGCCGACCGACGTCCGCCGCTACCTGATCGCGCTGGTTTCGCTCACGCTGGTGCAGGTCGTGGCGACCATGGGCTTCAACCAGGCCTCGGTGCTGGCGCCCGCCGCGGCGCCGGAGCTCGGCGTCGAGGCGGCCGACGTCGCCTACTACGTCTCCCTCGTCTATCTCGCCGCCATGCTCTCGACCCTGGGCGGCGGCACGATCAACCGCCGGCTGGGGCCGATCCGCTTCATCCAGGCCGGCCTCGCGGTCGCCGCCGTCGGCTCGTTCGTCTTCGCCGCGGGCGGCGTGGCGCTGGCGGCCCTCTCGGCCTTCATCGTCGGCCTGGGCTCGGGCCCGCTCACCATCGCGAGCTCGCACATCCTGGCCAAGGTGACGCCGCCCCGGCTGGCCAACGTCACCTTCTCGCTGAAGCAGAGCGGCGTGCCGCTGGGCTTCGCGATCTGCGGCGCCCTGCTGCCGACGCTGGCTCTGGACTTCGGCTGGCGATGGGCCGCCGCCTCGATCGGCTTCGTCTCGATCGCCACCGCTCTCGCCGTGCAGCCGCTGCGCGCGCTCTACGACGAGGAGCGGCACGCGAGCCGCGGCGCGCGCCTGCCCACGCTTGCCGAGATCCTCGAGCCGCTGCGGCTGGCCTGGCGCGACCCGATCCTGCGGCCGATGTGCTTCATCGGCATGCTGTTCTCGGCGACGCAGGCGATCGTGGTGAACTTCACGGTCGTCTACGCCGTCGATGGCCTCGCGATGTCCTACGTGCTGGCCGGCGCGCTGCTCTCGGCGGCCACCGTCACCGGCGCCTTCGGCCGCGTCTTCTGGGGCGCCATCGCCGACCTCCTGAGGAAGCCGTCGGCGGTGCTGGCGGGCATCGGCGCGCTGATCGCCGTCGCCGCCACGGCCATGGCCTTCTCGACGCCCGCCTGGCCGACGGCGGCGGTCTACCTGGTCTGCATCGTGCTGGGCGGCACGGCGGTCGGCTGGAACGGCGTGTTCATCGCCGAGAGCGCGCTGCGCGCCCCGCCCGGACGGGCCGCCGAGTTCACCGGCGCCACCCAGCTCTTCGTGTTCGGGGGCGCCCTGCTCTCGCCGCTGCTGTTCCGTGCCGTGCTGGCGATCACGCACGCCTACGAGGCGGGCTACCTCCTGCTGGCGGCCGGCGTGGCGACCGCCTCGTTCTTCCTCGCCCGGGCGGCGCGGCGCTGATCAGCGACCCTCGCCCAGCGCGCTCTCGTGCCAGCGGCGCAGCAGCAGGTGCGAGAGCAAGGACAGCAGCAGGTAGATCGCGATGCCGGCCGCCGAGATCAGGACGAGCGCGGCGAACATGCGCGGGATCTTGAGCTGGTAGCCCGATTCGAGGATGCGCCAGGCGAGCCCCGACTCGCGGCCGCCCGAGCCCGCGACGAACTCGGCGACGACGGCGCCGATCAGCGCCAGGCCGCCCGAGATGCGGAGCCCGCCCAGGAAGTAGGGCAGCGCGGCGGGCAGGCGCAGGTCGACGAGGGTCCGCCAGCGGCCGGCGCCGTAGAGCCCGAACAGGTCGAGCAGGTTGCGGTCGACCGAGCGCAGGCCGAGCACCGTGTTGGACAGGATGGGGAAGAAGGCGACCAGCCAGGCGCAGATCAGCAGCGAGACGTGCACGTCGTCGACCCAGGCGATGATCAGCGGCGCGATGGCCACGATCGGCGTCACCTGCAGGATGATGGCGTAGGGAAAGAGCGACAGCTCGACCCAGCGCGACAGCGAGAACAGGATGGCCAGCAGCACGCCCACGACGACGGCCGCCAGCAGCGCCTCGAGCGTGATCTGCAGCGTCACCAGCAGGGCGGGCCACAGGGTCGACCAGTCGGCGACCAGTGTCTTCGCCACCAGGATCGGCCCCGGCAGAATGTAGGGCGGGATCGCGGCGACACGCACGACCGCCTCCCAGAGGGCGAGCATGGCGAGGCCCATCAGGACCGGGGCGACGAAGCGGGCGCTCATCTTCTCTTCTCCTCCCC
>CAYRBQ010000076.1:0-678 GCA_964422305.1 uncultured Reyranella sp.
GCGCTGTTCGATCGCGACGACATTCCCGAAGCGGTGCGCAACACGCTGCGGCTCGCCGCCCCGCAGATCGCCAAGGGCGCGCGGCCGCAGACCTCGCCGCTGCCGTTGACCCGCGAATGCACGATGGAGAATCCCTTCGCCTTCGCCGCCTTCCCATCGTGGAAGCGCGTGTTCGCCGACACCAACAAGGAGGCACAGAGGAAGGTCTATGCCGATCCGGCGTTCCGCAACGCCTTCCGCCACGACCTCAAGAACCCCACGGGCTTCAGCGACTGGCGCCGCATCGTGGTGCACGAGGTCAAGAGCCCGGCGCTCAAGCAGTTCGAGCGCAAGTCGATCGCCGAGGTGGCGAAGCTCCAGGGCAAGGACGAGGTCGACGCCTTCCTCGACCTGGTGCTGGCCGACAATCTCGATGTCGAGTTCACCATCTCCTCGTGGAACACGCGCGAGGACAGGATGCGCGAGCTCCTGAACGACAAGTCGATCCTGATGGCGCTGGGCGACGGCGGCGCGCATCTCGACATGCTGTGCGACGCCGGCTACCCGACCTATCTCCTCGGCACCTGGGTGCGCGAGAAGGAAGCGATCACGCTGGAGGAAGGCATCCGCAAGCTGACCTCCGACCCGGCCGATCTGTTCGGCCTGAAGGATCGCGGCCGGCTGGTGAAGGGCGCGCCG
>CAYRBQ010000076.1:688-11110 GCA_964422305.1 uncultured Reyranella sp.
ATCTTCGATCCCGCGCGCATCGGCTCGAGCAACCACGGCGAACGGCGCTTCGATCTGCCGGGCAATGCCAAGCGCATCGTCATGCCGTCGCGCGGCGTCGAATACACGATCGTGAACGGCGCGGTGACCTGGGAACAGGGCCGCCTCACCGAGGCGAAGGCCGGCAAGGTCCTGCGCGGCTGAGGATCAGGCGCGGCTGGAATTCCGGCCGGGCACCAGCCGCACCTTGCGCGGTGCGGCGATCCAGATCGCGACCGCCGAGACGACGCAGCAGGCGATCGCCAGGATGAAGGCCGGCTGGTAGCTGCCGGTCACGTCGTGGATGACGCCCGCGACGAAGGGGCCCGCCGCGCCGCCGCCGATCAGGGCGATGGTGATGGTGCCGAAGATCGAGCCGAAGTGCGGGCCCTCGAAGATCTCCGCGACGATGGCGCCCATGACCGAGGTCAGCGCGTAGCCCAGCGCTCCCTGCGAGACGATCATCAGCCAGAGCAGCGCGGGCGACGGCGTGTGCTCCAGCGCGATGAGAGCGGCGTAGCAGATCGCGAAGCCGGCGCAGCCCACCGTCCATATCCATTCGCGGCCGATGCGATCCGACAGCGCGCCGAGGCCGATCTGTCCGGGGATGGCAACGACACTCACGATGCCCAATCCCCAGGCCGCGGTCAGTGGATCGAACCCGATCTCCATCAGGTACTTCGTCTGATGCACCTGCACGGCGTACCAGGCGAACAGTGCCGTGAAGAAGCCGATGATGATCCACCAGAAGCGGCCGGTCCGCGCCGCGTGGCCGAGCGTCCAGTCGACGGAGGCCCAGGCCGCATCGACGATGTTCGACGGCTTGCGCGCGCCACCCGGCGTCGCTTCATGGCGCTCCCCGTCCGGCAGCAGGCCGATATCCTGCGGCCGGCGTCGCACCAGGAGATTGAGCGGACCGAGCGCCAGCAGCACCAGCAGGCCCATCGCCCAGCAGGCGGCCCGCCAGCCGTCGCCCTCGATGATCGACTGCAGCCAGGGCAGCAGCACGATCGCGCCCACACCGACCCCTGAAAAAGCGAGGCTGATGGCGAACCCGCGCCGGCGCACGAACCAGTTCGGCAGGAACTGGGAATGCGCGGTGAAGGTCATCAGATTGGCGCCGCAGCCGACGGCAAGCCCCAACGTGAGGTAGAGATGCAGCGGTGTCGTGATGGCAGGCGCGAGCAGGAGGCCGGCCGACACCAGGACGACCCCGCTCTCGATGACGACCAGCGGACCGCGGGTGTCCATCACGCGGCCGACGATCGGGCTCAGCACTGCGGAGACCAGGAAGCCGAAGGAGAAGGCGCCGGCGGCGAGCCCACGGTCCCAGCCGAACTCGTCGATCAGCGGCGGCATCAGGAGCGAGTAGGCGGTGCGCGCCGTCACGGCGATGGCCATGGTGACGAAGGCCACGGCGATGACGACCCAGCCGTAATAGAACGGCAGGCGATGCGTCCAGTGCGGGGGCGTCTCCTTCATTTTCGTCCCGAGCTTCGCCCGCGACGCGTCGCAGGTCGAGATGCATTCGTTGACAGCGCCGCATGACAGGCGACCAATAGAGGCAATGGACTACGACTACATCGTCGTCGGCGCGGGATCGGCGGGGGCCGTCGTCGCGAATAGGCTGTCGGCCGATCCGCGCCACAAGGTCCTGCTCCTCGAAGCGGGGCCCTCCGGCTCCGCCTGGTCGACCGTTCCGGTCGGCTACGCGCGGATGATCACCAATCCCGCGGTCAACTGGCTCTATAGCGCCGAACCCGAAGCCAACACCGGCGGCCGCCGCATCCCGGTGCCGCGCGGCCGTCTGCTGGGCGGCTCGAGTTCCCTGAACGGCCTCGCCTTCGTGCGTGGCCAGGCGCAGGACTTCGACACTTGGGCGCAGATGGGCAACCAGGGTTGGGCCTACGAAGACGTGCTGCCCTTCTTCCGGAAGATGGAAGCCTACGAAGGCGGCGGCGACGATCGCTTCCGCGGCCGGGACGGGCCGCTGCGCGTCACCGATCCGCCGGCGCGCGACCCCTTCTACCGGGCAATGATCGAAGCGGCCGGCCAGGTCGGCATCGCGCACAATCCCGACTACAACGGCGCCCGCCAGGACGGCATCGCCATGAGCCAGGCGACGATCGCCTCGCGCCGCCGCATGAGCACGGCACGCTGCTATCTCGATCCCGCGCGCAGCCGCTCCAACCTGCGCATCGAGACCGGCGCCCTGACGCTCGGCCTCACCCTCGAGGGCAAGCGCTGCACGGGGGTGCGCTACCGGATCGGCAGCGAGACCCGCGAGGCGCGTGCCACCCGCGAGGTGGTCGTGTGCGCCGGCTCGATCAACTCGCCGCAACTTCTCGAACTCTCAGGCATCGGCCAGCCGGAACGGTTGAAGGCGGTGGGCATCGAGGTGCGCCACGCCTTGCCGGGGGTCGGGGAAAATCTGCGCGACCACTACGCACCCCGAACCCGCTGGAGCGTCGGGACGCCGGGCTACGTCTACAACGACACGGCACGCGGCTTCGGATGGATTCGCCAGGGTTTGCGTTATCTACTCTCGGGCGAAGGCATCCTCGGGATGGTAGGTGCGCCGATGCGCGCGTTCGTGCGGTCGCGCGAGGGTCTCGCCGCGCCCGACCTGCTGCTGGGCTGGGTGCCGATGCTGACCGAGCCGGGACCGACCGGTCCGCGCATCGCGCGTCAATCAGGCTTTACCTGCTACGCGCATCCGATGCGTCCCGAGAGCAAGGGCCACATCCACATCGTCTCCGCCGACCCGACCGCAGCGCCGGCGATCCACTTCAACTTCCTGTCGGCGCCGGTCGATGCCGCGCTGACGGTACGCGCCATCGAGATCGCGCGTTCGATCATGCGGGCGCCGGCCATGGCGCCGTTGCAGCTCGATGAGATCGCACCCGGCAAGGACCGCAAGACCGACGACGAGATCATCGACTGGGTGAAGGCCACCGCCGAAACGACCTATCACCCGGTCGGCACCTGCAGGATGGGCAACGATGCGGCAGCCGTCGTCGACGCCAGGCTCAAGGTCCACGGCATCGCGGGCCTCAGGATCGCCGACGCCTCCATCATGCCGACGCTCACCTCGGGCAACACCAACGCGCCCACGATCATGATCGGCGAGAAGGCGGCCGACCTGGTGCTGCAGGACGCAGCAGCCTAGCGCAGGGCGTCGACGAAGGGCTGCGAGGCTTCCATCATGAAGGTGCAGGAGTAGGACGGCGGCGTCAGCGGGAAGACCGCGCACCACAGCGCCTTGCCGGCACGGCGGGAGGTGATGCCGGTGACGGCGTTCTTGTCCTCGATCGACTTGCCTTCCATCGCCTTGAACAGCGCCTCGGCGGTCCTGCCCTCGCAGGAGCCCTCGATCTCGCCCTTCTTCTTGGGCTTGCCGGCGACATCCACCGATTCGCGGAAGCCGTCATTGCCGATGGACTCGACCATGCACTCGTAGAGGGCGCGCTTGGCGGGCTTGATCCGCGACGCTGTGGCGCCGGTCTGCGCCAAAGCGGGCAGGCCCGCCACGACGAGACACAGGGTGACGAGAATCGTTTCCCGGATTGCCCTCATTTTCCAGGTCCTTCCTTCAATCCCAGCGATTCGAGATAGCTCCAGCGCACCGTGCCGTTGGCGAACCGGATGCCGTCGAGATACTGCGCCACGGCCTTGTCGATCACTTCGGGCGCGGGCTTCGGTCCCTTGCCGTCGGCGAAGGCCACAAGCTGGTTCCAGCCCTCGGGCCGCGGAATCGAGACGACGGTCGAGGGCGTGTCGAGGTTCTTGTAGGTCCAGAACGACCAGCCGATCCCGTGCTCCTCGTGCAGGCGGCGGAAGCGCGCGTTCCACTCGTCGGTCAGCTCGCCGGTTTCGCCCAGGAACAGCGGCACGTCGTACTGGTTCGAGAAGTTGAGATGCCGCTGGATCGAGTCGCGCTTCGTCGAGGCCCAGAACGAGTGATAGGTGTAGGCGAGGTTCCTGGCGAAGGGCGGCCCGAACATGGCGAAGCTCGAGCTCCACTGTCCGCCCGCCAGGATCACGATGCGCTCGGGATCGACGTCGCGGATCGCCGCCGTCGCCCGCTTGTAGAACGGCTCGAGGCGCGCGTTCAGCGTCGCCACGTCGTGATAGGGCGCCGCCGGCTCGTTCAGGATGTCGTAGCCCAGGATCGCCGGGTTGCCGCGGTAGCGCCGGGCGATCGCGGCCCACAGCTTGACCGTGAGGTCGCGGTCGCGCGGCACGTAGAACATCAGCGGATAGCCCGGCCCGTCGTCGTGGTTGATGCCGGTCTGGCCGCCGGGCGCGGCGTGCAGGTCGGGGATCACGTAGAGACCGGCCTCGGCCGCCCAGCCGACCACGCGGTCGAGCAACGCCCAGCCCTCGCCGCCCACCTCGCCGTCGGACGTCATGAACAACCGCCAGTGCAGGGGCACGCGCACCATGTTGAAGCCGACCGACCTGATGAAGCGGATGTCGTCCCGGGTGATGTAGGTGTCGCGATACTGCCGCCAGAAGGCCTCGGCGCGCTCGGTCCCTAGGAGGCGATCGAAGGCGCCGTAGATCAGGCGCGGCGATTTCGCGACCTCGAACTTGAACATGTAGCCTTCGGGCATCAGCCAGTTGCCCAGGCTGATGCCCTTGAGCCTGAGGATGCGGCCGTCGGCCTCGACGAAGTTCTTGCCCTCGATGCGCACCAGCCCGCTCTGCGCAACCGCCGGTGACGCAACGGGGGCGGCCAGGCCGAACACAAGAAGGAGAGCGACGAGGAGGCGCATGACGCGACTGTAGCAGGCCAGTAAGGTTCGTCCCGACATGATTCTCGCCTCCCTTCTGCTGCCCATCGCCGTCGCGCTGATCGTCATCCTGGTCCAGCGCGTCCGCCTGCCGGTCTTCCTCGCCATCATCGCCACCACCGTGGTCTACGGCATCGCCGCCGACATGACCTTCCAGTCGGTCGGCAAGGCCTTCGGCCTGGGCTTCACCACCGCGCTGGAGCAGACCGGCCTGCTGGTGGTCGCGGGCGCCCTGGTGGGCGCGCTGCTGCTGCGCACGCCACTCGGCACCGGTACTTCGGCGGCGATGGGCATCGCCGCGGGTCTCGGCGCCACCGCGCCGGGCGGCCTCGCGCTGCTGCAGCCCGCCGGCCAGGAAGCGCCGCGCCGCGCGCTCGGCCTCGCCCTCACCCTGCTCGCCGTCGCCTCGCTGGTCGCGCCCTCGCCGCTCGCGGTCGCCGCAATCTCGGTGATGAAGACGACCGTGCGCACAGAGCTGCCGATCGCCGTACCCGTCACCGCGGTTGCCGTGGCATTGGGCTGGTGGCACGTCGCACGCCAAATGCCCTCGTCCGAGACGCCGGGCCGGCTCGACTGGACCTGGCTCTGCGTCGGCATCCCCATCGGCCTGCTGATCCTGCAGTCGATCGCGCAAATGCCGAGCGAGCCATTGGGCAAGGGCGGCGCGCGCGAGTTCTACATCGGCATCTCCAAGCCGCTGATGCTGACGGCCATCGCGATCACGCTGGCCATCGTGTTCGCCCGCCGCTGGGAGCCGTCGGCGCTGGCCGGCCGGTCCTGGGCGCCGCTGCTGCTGGCGGTCGGCGCGTCGGGTGGCCTCGCGCGCGTCTTCGAGGAGACCGGCATGGCCGAGCTGCTGGCCGAACACGTGCTGCACCCGCGCTACGGCGTGCTGACGCCCTTCCTCGCCGCGGCCGTCGTGAAGACCATGCAGGGCAACACGCTCACCGCCGTGCTGACCGCGTCGGGCATGGTCGAGCCGATGCTGCCGGCGCTCGGGCTCGAAAGCGCCTCGGGCCGCGCCATCGCCGCCGCCGCGGTCGGCGCGGGGTCGATGGCGATCTGTCACGTCAACGATCCGTTCTTCTGGATCGCCGCCCACATGGGCCGCCTCTCGCCCGGCCGCGCGCTCTACGTGATCTCGCTCGGCAGCGTCGTGATGGCCGCCGGCGCTTTGGTCGTGATCGCCGCCGTCCGCCAGTTCATCTAATCGAGCTTGACGCCCGACGCCTGGACGGCGGGCGCCCAGAGCTTGCGGTCCTCGGCGACGAACTCGTCGAAGCCCTTGCGGCCCGGCGGCGGCATGTCGAGACCGAGATCGTCGCTCCAGCGCTTCTGGATGTCGGGCGCCTTCAGCGCTTCGGCGATCGCGCCCTCGAGCTTCGCCAGGATCGGCTCGGGCGTGCCGGCCGGCGCGCCGATCCCGTACCACGAGGTGGCGACGTAGCCCGGCAGGGTCTCGGCGATCGCCGGGATGTCGGGCGCGGCCTTGGAGCGTTGCGCCGAGGTGACGCCCAGCCCCTTGAGCTTGCCCGCGCGCACGTGCGGCAGCATCGAGGGCATGTTGGCGAACATCATGTTCACGGTGCCGGCCATCAGGTCGTGATAGACGGGGCCGGCGCCCTTGTAGGGCACGTGGATGATGTCGACGCCCGCCATCTTCTTGAACAGCTCGCCGGAGAGGTGCAGCGACGTGCCCGGTCCCGACGAGGCGAAGGAGTACTTGCCCGGCTCCTTCTTACAGAGCTGGATCAGCTCCGCGACGTTGCTGGCCGGCAGCGACGGCGTGACGCCCAGCAGGTTGGCCAGCAGCGCCACGCGCGAGACGCCGACGATGTCCTTGTCGGGATTGTAGGGCAACTTCGAATAGAGCATCGGGTTCAGCGTGTGGCTGGCCACCGAGATGAGTCCCAGCGTGTAGCCGTCGGGCGTGGCGCGCGCGAGCTCGGCCGTGCCGATGTTGCCGCCGGCACCGCCCTTGTTCTCGACGACGAACTGCTGGCCGAGCAGCCGGGTGAGCTGGTCGCACATCAGGCGGCTCACCGTGTCGGTGCCGCCGCCGGGCGCGAACGGGCAGATGAAGCGCACGGTCTTGGCGGGCCAGGCGGCCTGGCTCCCACTTTGGCCCCACGACGTGCGCGCATGGATGACGGCGGGCGCGGCGAGACCCGCGACCAGGAGGCTGCGTCTTTTCATGAAGGCGTTTCCTGTCCTGTTTCTTGGATTTGTGGACACACCAGCGTAACGCCCTCCTCTACACTGTCCAGATGACCGAGCCGCAGAGCGTCCAGGGCTATATCGACCAGACCCCCTCATGGCCCGACGGGACGCCGACACCCAGCGTGCCCATGACCCGCATGCAATGGCGGATCTGGCTGCTGGCGACGGCCGGCAAGTTCTTCGAGGGGCTGGTCGTGTTCATGACCGGCGTGGCGCTGCCACTGCTGGTCAAGGAATTCGACCTCTCGCCCGCCGCCAAGGGCGTGGTGGGCGCGGCGCCTCTGGCCGGCATCATGGTCGGCGCCATTGCGCTCGGCGGCCTGGCCGACGTCTGGGGCCGCCGCCGCATGTTCGTGATCGAGATGGCGGTGTTCGTGGTCTTCCTCGGCGGCCTCGCGCTTAGCCCCTCCTTCTACTGGCTGGTCTTCTTCCTGTTCGGCGTCGGCGTGGCGCTGGGCTGCGACTATCCCACCGCCCATCTCGTGATCTCCGAGAGCATCCCGAGCCGCGACCGCGGCAAGCTGGTGCTGGGCGCCTTCGCCTTCCAGGCGGTCGGCGCGCTCGCCGGCACGGCGATGGGCTACGCCATCCTGGTCGCCGATCCCGCCCTCGACGCCTGGCGCTGGATGTACGCCGTGGTGGTGATCCCGGCGGCGTTCGTCGTGGTCGCCCGCCTGTTCGTGTCCGACAGCGGCCAGTGGCTGATGAGCCGCGGCCGCCGCGCCGAGGCCGAGCGCGAGCTGGCCCGCCTGCTGGAGCGCGAGCCGCCCTACCCCAAGCACGTGCGCCTTGCCGAGGCCATCGATCCCGACTTCGCGCTGCACAGCCACGACGCGCGGCGCGGCCGCTGGAGCGACCTGTTCAGCAGGAAGAACCGCCGCGCCACCATCCTGGCCTCGGTCCCGTGGTTCCTCCAGGACCTCGGCACCTACGGGATCGGCATCTTCACGCCGACCATCCTCTCCCACACGGTCGGCCACGAGATCGCGCAGACCAGCAGCGTCGCGGCGATCGTGGCGCGCGACATCGAGGCGGCGAAGGGTGCCGCCCTGGTCGACACGCTGCTGATCGTGGGCATCGTCGCCGCCGTCTTCCTGGCCGATCGGGTCGGCCGCATCCGCCTGCAGGTCTGGGGCTTCGTCGGCTGCGCCGTGGGTCTCGCGCTCGCCGGCCTGCAGGCCCATGTCGAGGAACCGGCGCGCACCCTGCTGCTGTTCGGCGGCTTCATGATCTTCAACTTCATGACCAACATCGGCCCCAACGCGCAGACCTACCTGCTGGCGGGCGAGGTCTTTCCGACCAGCATCCGCGGCAAGGGCGCGGGCTTTGCCGCGGCTTTCGCCAAGGTCGGCGCCGTCATCACCGCCTTCGTCTTTCCTGTCGTGCTGGCGAGCGCGGGCACCGACTGGCTGCTCGCCGGCCTCGTCTTCACCTCCCTGCTGGGTGCGCTCATCACCTGGTGGTTCCGCATAGAGACCAAGGGCGTGAACCTGGAGGAGATCGGCCGCTGAGCCGGCGCTAAGCTCGCCGGAATGGACTCGCCCGTCCGGGAGCTGCTGCGGCTTCCCGATTTCCTGCGCTTGTGGCTGGTCGGCGCCTTCGCCAACGCGATGCGCTGGCTGGAGCTGCTCGCCTCCGGCCTGTTCGCGTGGGAGGCCACGCACTCGGCCTTCGCCGTCACCGTCGTGGTGGCGCTGCGCCAGATCCCGCAGCTCCTGTTCGGCGCCTTCGCGGGCGCGGTCTCCGAGGCGCTGAACCGCAAGACGATCTTCATGCTGGCGCTGGTCGTGCCGGCGCTGATCTCGACTGGGCTCGCCACGCTCGCCTTCACCGGCCATCTCGAGGTCTGGCACGTCGCGCTCGGCAACTTCGTGAGCGGCACGATGTGGTCGACCGAGATGTCGAGCCGCCGCCGCATGGTCGGCGAGGTCGCAGGCCCACACAGGATCGTCAACGCCATCGCCCTCGACAGCGTCACCTCGGCGGCGACGCGCGCCATCGGGCCGCTGCTGGGCGGCATCGCCTTCCAGTGGCTGGGCATGAAGGGCGCCTACACGCTCACCGCCCTCGTGCAGTTAGCCGGCGCTTTCGCCATCGCGGGCCTCGTCCACGAACAGGTGACGCGCCGCCTCGACCTCGCCCGCATCCCGCAGGAGATCGCCGAGGGGCTCGCCTTCGCGTGGACCAAGAACACCATCCTGCTGGTGTTCGGCATCACCATCGTCACCAACGCCTTCGCCTTCGCCTACTCGGGCCTCGTGGCGCCGCTGGGCCAGGGCGCTTTCAACGTCTCGCCGGCGCTGGTCGGCCTGCTGGCCGCGGGCGAGCCGATCGGCGGCCTGCTGGGCGGTGCGCTGATCGCGGGCGGCGTGCTGCGGATGGAGAGCAGCGCCGCGCGACGCCTCGCCTTCTCCGGCGGCGCCGCGCTCTTCATGGTGGCGCTGATCCTGATGGCGCTCTCGCCCTCCTACTGGCTCGCCTTCGCGCTGCTCGTGTTCGGCGGCTTCGGCACCGCGGGCTTCGGCAACATGCAGTCGACCCTGATGCTCACCGAGGCGCCGCCCGAAGTCCGGAGCCGCCTGATGGGCATCGTCACGGTCTGCATCGGCACCGGCCCGGTGGGCCAGCTCGCCGCCGGCGCGATCTCCGACGAGATCGGCCCGCGCGCTGCCGTGATCGTGCTCGCCGCCGCAGGCCTCGTGCTGACGGCGTGGCTGTCGTGGGCGCTTTCCCGGAACAATCCGGTGCCGCCGATTCCGAAGTAGGAGCCGGCTAAAAGCCCCCGGTGCAAGGCTTCGACGCGGCTCGACGGGCACACTACGACGTAGCTCGTGTTGTGCCCGACTCTGTGCCCTCAGACGGCTACAAGTGCGACACCAAGAAGTATCGCTTTTGTAGCATGTAGCACTTGTCGCAATTCGCGCTTCAGCGCGGATACGCTCGATGGACTCGTTGACGATCTCTCTTCGCGAGCTTGTCGTAGGCAAGACGTTGCTTGCAGGCCGGGCGCAGCCCGGCCGTCTAGCGACAGGACATTGCGCAGCAATGTCCGAGAGCGCCGAAGGCTGGAGCTACACTCGATCGTCGACTGAACTTAACTGGCGGGCGCAGCGAGGGAGCTTGGATGCCCCTTCCTTGTCTGCCGCGCCGTACAGCCGATTTGAGCGCGGCGGCCTCTATGGTTGTGAACGGCAGGTCAGGACCTGCCCTAGACATGACAAAGCCCGGCCCTTGGAGGGACCGGGCGCACCGGGTCTATGCTAGCGGAAATTCCCTATCATTTCCTGCTAAAGCTGTCAAAGCCAAAGGCAAATTGCCCCAAACTCGATAGTCTATGCCGTCGCCAGATTAGCCCCCATAGGTTGCACAATGACAATCGAACTATCCC
>CAYRBQ010000077.1:0-10954 GCA_964422305.1 uncultured Reyranella sp.
CATCCCGCCCTTCGACTGGCTGGGCTTCGCGCTGCTCTGCATCGCCCTGTTCGGCCTGATGACCGGCATCGCCGACGGCCAGCGCGAGGGCTGGGACTCCGACACGATCGTGCTGCGCCTCGTGGTCGGCGCCGTGGCGACGGTCGACTTCGTCTTCTGGGAGCTCCACACGCCGCGCGCGCTCCTCGACGTGCGCATCTTCGGCAATGTCGAATTCTCGGCGGCAGCGCTCATCGCCTTCATCTTCGGCGCCGGCATGATGGGCTCGACCTACATCATCCCGGTGTTCGTGCAGACCATCATCGGCTTCACGCCGCTGCTCGCCGGGCTGATGATGATGCCGGCCGGCATCATGCTGGCCTTCATCTTCCCGCTGGCCGGGCGCCTCAGCGACGTCCTGCCGGGCTCGACCATGATCATCGGCGGCCTGCTGCTGTTCGCGGCGGGCTTCGCCTGGATGACCGTGGCCGACATCGACACGACCTTCTGGACCCTGGTCTGCATGGTGATGCTGTCGCGGCTGGGCCTCGGGTTCATCAACCCCAGCCTCAACGCCTCGTCGCTGAAGGCCCTGCCGGCCGACAAGGTGCGCCAGGGCTCGGGCGTCGCCAACTTCATGCGCCAGCTCGGCGGCGCCTTCGGCATCAACCTCATGGTGGCCTTCTTCGAGATCCGCACCCGCTTCCACGCCGATGCGCTCACCGGCACGCAGGACTGGGGCAACAAGACGACCGAACGCATGCTCACCCAAGTCGAGCAACTACTGCAGAGGAGCGGCCTGCCGCACCAGCAGCAGAAGGCGGGCGCGCTCGACTATCTGGCCTCGATGCTGCAGACCAACGCCCAGATGCTGGCGTTCTCGGACACGTTCATCGTCGTTGGCGCCGTGGCGCTCGCCGCCCTGATCCCCGCCGCCATGCTGTCGCGCTCGCAACGCCGCGGGCGCGGTTGATCGGCGCCCTAGCGAAGCTGCCCGAGCTTTACCCGCTCGAAGCTCCTGCGATGTTCCGCCGTCGACAGCAACGCGTATCCCCTGGGTACCCTGGCCTCATCATCGGGCGAACGATGCCCGGGCGGCGTCTCGGCCAGCCGGAGCCGCGCTTCCCCGGCGGCATAGTCCCCGGCCTTCAGGCTGGCGAGGGCGCGTACCAGGTATTCGCCGGCGAATGCGTCCGGCTGCTCGCCGCTCGCCTCGTAGCCCGCGATGAAGGCCTCTATGCACGCTTCCAGATGGCGGCGCGCCGCTTCGTGCGTGTCAGGCGACGGGGTCATGAATGATGGTCTCCCGGCTGGGCTTCGGTCTGCTCGAATATCTGGCCTCGATCGTGCAGGCCAGCGCACAGATGTTGGCAATCCCAGATACCTCCCTCATTGTCGACCGCAGAGACCGCAGTTCCAGGAGTAAGTGATGCTCGATGCCGCGTTGAAGACGAAGATCATGGACGAGGTCGATCGCCGGTTCGACGACCAGACCAAGGTGCTGCAGGACCTGGTCAGGATCCCCTCGACGCGTTTCAAGGAAGCGCCGGCGCAGGACATGATGGCGCGCCTGTTCAAGGAGGATGGCCTCGGCGTCGACCGCTGGCAGATCAAGATCGACGACCTCAAGCATCTGCCGGGCTATTCGCCGCACAGCCTCGACTACGACGATGCCTGGAACGTGGTAGGCGCCTGGCGGCCGTCGAGCCCGAAAGGCCGTTCGCTGATCCTCAACGGCCATATCGATGTCGTGCCGGAAGGCCCGACCGAGATGTGGACCCGCAATCCCTACGATGCCTACGTGAAGGACGGCTGGATGTATGGCCGCGGCTCGGGCGACATGAAGGCCGGGCTGATCCTGAACGTCTTCGCGCTGCGCGCCTTGCGGGCGCTGGGCTACATGCCGGCGGCGGACGTCTACCAGCAGTCGGTGGTCGAGGAGGAGTGCACGGGCAACGGTGCGCTCGCCTGCCTGCAGCGCGGCTATCGCGCCGATGCGGCGCTGATCCCCGAGCCCTCGGGCTGCACGCTCACCGTCGCGCAGGTCGGCGTGATGTGGTTCCAGGTCCGGGTCACCGGCCATCCCGTCCATGTCTACAAGGCCGATGCCGGCTCGAACGCCATCGAATCGGCCTATCGCCTGATCCAGCAGCTCCGCGAGCTCGAGAAGAAGTGGAACGAGAAGAAGGCCCACGACAAGCACTACTGCGATCACCACCATCCGGTGAACTTCAACGTCGGCAAGATCGCGGGTGGCGACTGGGCGAGCTCGGTGCCGGCCTGGTGCACCTTCGACATGCGCGTGGGCGTGCTGCCGTCGCAGACGCTGAAGGAGTGCCGGCAGGAGATCGAGCACACGATCCGCACGGCCGCGGCCAACGATCCTTTCCTCGGCAACAACCTGCCGACCGTGAGCTGGGAAGGCTTCCAGGCCCAGCCGTACGTGCTCAAGAACCACGAGCATGTGCGCGACGTGCTGGCTGACACCCACAAGACGGTGTTCGGCACCGAGCTCGAGGACCGGCGCACCACCGGCACAACCGATGCCCGCTTCTTCGGTCTCTATGCCGGCCTGCCGGCCCTGGTGTATGGGCCGCAGTCTGACGACGTCCACGGCTTCGACGAGCGCGTGAACATGGAGTCGATCCGCAAGATCACCCAGTCGACGGCGCTGTTCATCGCCGAGTGGTGCGGCCTGCAGAAGGCATAGTCTTCCGGGACGCGTGCGGTCCGGAAGAGCTTGATCAAGCCGCGATCGCCTGATCGGGCGGCGAGAAGGGGAGCCCGAGGCTCTCGGCCGCCGCCCGGTGCGTGAAGCGGCCACGATGGATGTTCAGGCCGGCGCGCAGGTGCGGGTTCTCGGCGATGGCCGCGAGGCCCTTGCCGGCCAAGGCCAGCCCGAACGGCAACGTCGCGTTGTTCAGCGCCTCGCTCGAGGTCAGCGGCACGGCGCCCGGCATGTTGGCGACGCAATAGTGGATGATGCCGTCGACCTCGTAGGTCGGCGCGGCATGGGTCGTGGCGTGCGAGGTCTCGAAGCAGCCACCCTGGTCGATGGCAACGTCGACGATCACCGAGCCCGGCTTCATTGATTTCAGCATGGCGCGCGTCACCAGCTTCGGCGCGCTCGCACCCGCGATCAGCACCGCGCCGATCACGACATCGGCCGAGAAGACCTCCTGCTCGATCGTCTCGAGGGTCGAGAAGCGGGTGCGGGCGCGGCCTTCGAACAGTTCGTCGAGCTCGCGCAGACGCGGCAGCGAGCGGTCGAGGATCGCGACCTCGGCGCCGAGGCCGACGGCCATGCGCGCCGCATGGGTGCCGACGACACCGCCGCCCAGCACCGCCACGCGGGCGGGCTGCACGCCGGGGACGCCGCCGAGCAGCAGGCCGCGGCCACCCTTGTGACGCTGCAGGGCGCCGCCCGCCGCCTCGATGGAGAGACGGCCCGCGACCTCGCTCATCGGCGCGAGGAGTGGGAGGCCGCCCTTGGCATCGGTCACCGTCTCGTAGGCGACGGCGGTGCAGCCGGAGGCGATCAGGCCCCGGGCCTGCTCGGGATCGGCCGCGAGGTGCAGGTAAGTGAACAGGATCTGGCCGGGCCGGAGCTGCACCCACTCGCCGGGTTGCGGTTCCTTCACCTTCACGATCATGTCGGCGGTCGCGAAGATCTCGGCGGCGGTGGCGGCGATGTTGGCGCCGGCCTTGCGGTAGACCTCGTCGCTCGCGCCGATTCCGGCGCCGGCGGCGGCCTCGACGACCACGGTGTGGCCGGCATGGACATATTCGCGGACCGCGCCGGGCGTCAGGCCGACGCGATATTCGTGGGTCTTGATCTCCTTCGGCACACCGACGCGCATGGCACGAACCTCCAGACTTCCGCCTGCGATTAAGCCAAGGAAGAATGTTTGGTTCCCGGCGATATGCCGGCCGATTGCCACATTCGCGCCGGAAAACTACGCTTTCTGGGCAATTAACGCAGGAATCCAAACACATGGACCTCGACAAGATCGATTCGACCATCCTCGCCGAGCTCGCGACCAACGCCCGCGTGAGCCAGGTCGACCTTTCCGCCCGCGTCGGCCTGTCGAGCACGGCGATCGCCCGGCGGCAGCGGGCGCTCGAGGAGAACGGTTTCATCCGGAGCTACCAGGCGGTGCTCGATCTCGGACGGTTCGGGCTCGGCACCACGGTCGTGGTCAGGATCACGCTCGACAGCCAGAGCGACGAGGCGCTGAAGGCCTTCGAGGCGGGCGTCGTCGAATGCCCGTCGGTGGTGCGCTGCTTCCTGATGTCGGGCAGCGACGACTACGTCGTGATCGTGCTGGCACGCGACATCGAGGACTTCGAGCGCATCCATCGCACCGAGCTGTCGCGCCTGCCGAGGGTCGCCCGGCTCGAATCGAGCTTCGCGCTGCGCGAGGTCGTGAGCCGCGCCGTGCCGCCTTCCGTTTTCGGCAAGACACGCCGGCCCGGCAAACGATAGTGCTGGCAGTGCACGCAATTGCAGGTTGAGCAGGTTTGTGCTAGGGAATCCCGTACGATGGGAGACGCCCGCGGAGAGATCCGGCGGGCGTTTTCATTTCTGGACACCATTTCTGGGCTGGGCCGATTTCTGGACAGGTACTGCCCACTTTGTTCGGCAGCGAAACCAAGGACTTGGGTCTATTTCTGGACAGTGAAAACAGGTGCGTTCAGGCGTCCAGAAATCAGCGCATCCGGCGGGCCGAGGCCCAGACGCCGAGGCCGACGCCGCCCAAAACGACGGCCACGCCCAGGAGGCGCAGGCTGTCGAGCGGCTCGCCGACCAGCACGGAGGCGATGGCGAGCGCGGCACACGGGACGAGAAGCGAGATCGGCCCGACCTTCGACGCGGGATAGGTGCGCAGCAGGGTGCCCCAGATGAGGTAGCCCAGCCACATGACCGGCACGACCGTGTAGAAGAGCACGAACCAGCCGCGCCAGGTCGGCGCCAGCAGCGGCGTGAGCAGCGCGGACGGTCCATCCAGGATCGCCGCGACGATGGCGAGCGGGATCGGCGGCAGCACACTCGCCCAGACCGTGACGGCGAACATCGACACGCCTCGGGCGCTGCGGAAGAAGAGGTTGCCGACGGCCCAGGTCAGCGCCGACATGAGCGCGAGCCCGACCGCGAGCAGGCTCGCCGATCCCTCGACCGAACGGGCGATCACCACGACGCCGGCCATGGCCAAGGCGAGCCCGACCCACTGTCCGCGCGTCGCGTGCTCGCGCAGGAACAAGGCCGCCAGCACGAGGGTGAGCGGGCCCTGGAGCTGGACGAGCACCGAGGTGAGGCCGGGCGGCAGGCCCGCCTCCATGGCGAAGAACAGGAAGATGAACTGACCGGCGAACATGAAGCCGCCGATGCCGGCGAGCGTCGCCCACGAGACCGCGGGCTTCGGGATGAACAGGATCGGCAGGGCGCCGATCAGGAAGCGCCAGGTCGCGAAGGTGAAGGGCGTGAACTCGTCGAGGCCGAAGCGGATGACCGTGAAGTTCAGCCCCCACATCGCCACGATGAGGAGGGCGGCCGCGAGATGAAGCGGGGTCAAGCGGCTACAGCCACACCCACGGCCGAGTGTTCTTGTCCGCCGCCTGCCAGGCCTCGATCTTGTCCTTCGCGGCCATGGTCTGGGCGATGTCGTCGAGCCCGTTCAGCATGGCGTGCTGGCGTCGGGCGTCGATCTGGAAGGGGATCGTGCGCCCCGTGGGCGAGATCACCTGGCAGTTCTCGAGATCGACGGTGATGCGGGCGTTGCCGGGCGAGGCCTTCATCTCGTCGGCGAGCTGTTCGACTTCGTGGATCGGCAGCGCCACCGGCAGGATGCCGTTCTGGAAGCAGTTGTTGTTGAAGATGTCGCCGAAATACGGGGCGATCACCGTCTTGATGCCCATGCCCTTCAGCGCCCACACCGCGCCCTCGCGGCTCGAGCCGCAGCCGAAATTCTCCCGGCTGAGAATGATCGGCGCGCCGCGATAGGGTTCCTGGTTGAAGATGCAGTCCGGGTCCTCGCTGCCGTCCGGCTTGAAGCGGATCTGCTCGAAGCAGTAGGGGCCGAGCCCTTCCTTCGTCACGTTGTCGACCAGCCGCTCGATGCGGATGATCAGGTCGGTGTCGACGTTCTGGCGCATCAGCGGCGCGGCCACGCCGGTGACCTTGGTGAACTTGTCCATGGTCAGATCTTCCTGACGTCGGCGATAGCGCCCTTGATCGCCGCCGCTGCGGCCATCGCGGGGCTGGCGAGATGGGTGCGGGCGCCGGGGCCCTGGCGGCCGACGAAGTTGCGGTTGGAGGTCGAGACGCTGCGCTGACCCGGCGGCACGCGCTCGCCGTTGGAGGCGAGGCACATCGAGCAGCCGGGCTCGCGCCATTCGAAGCCTGCATCGAGGAACACGCGATCGAGTCCCTCGGCCTCGGCCTCCTGCTTGATGCGCACCGAGCCGGGTACGACCCACGCCGTCACGTGCTCGGCCTTGTGCCGGCCCTTCACGATACTGGCGGCGGCGCGCAGGTCGGAGATGCGGGAGTTGGTGCAGGAGCCGATGAACACCCAGTCGACCTTGGTGCCTTCGATCGGCTTGCCGGGCTCGAGGCCCTGGTATTTGAGCGCCGCTTCCCACGCGCCGCGCTTTTCCTCCGGACCCTTGCTGGGGTCGGGGATGGCGCGGTCGACGGCGATGACATGCTCGGGGCTGGTGCCCCAGGTGATCTGCGGCGCCACGTTCTTCATGTCGACCGTGTGCTCGCGGTCGAACTCGGCGTCGGGGTCGGTGGGCAGCGTGCGCCAGTGTGCGACGGCGCGATCCCACATCGCGCCCTTCGGCGCATAGTCGCGACCGGCGAGGTATTCGTAGGTCGTGTCGTCGGGCGCCACCATGCCGGTGCGCGCGCCCATCTCGATGGTGAGGTTGCAGAGCGTGAGGCGCGCTTCGACCGGAAGGGCGCGGACTCCAGAGCCGGCATACTCGACCGAATAGCCTGTGCCGGCCGCGGTGCCGAGTTCGCCGATCAGATGAAGGATCATGTCCTTGGCGGTGACGCCGGGTTCCAGCTTGCCCTCGAAGCTGGTGCGCAGGCGCTTGGGCTTGCGCTGCACCATCGTCTGCGTCGCGATCACATGCACCAGCTCGGACGAGCCGATGCCGAAGGCGAGCGATCCCATGCCGCCGTGGGTGGACGTGTGGCTGTCGCCGCAGACCAGCGTCGTGCCGGGCAAGGTCAGTCCCTGCTCGGGGCCCATCACGTGCACGATGCCCTGTCCGTCCTGGCCGAGGTCGAACAGCTTGATGCCGTAGGCGCTGGTCGTCTCTCGCATCGACAGGATCAGCGGCAGGCCGGGCGGGTGGGTGCTCTCGGTGCGGCCGGGCTTGGTCGACATGGTGTGATCGGGGGTGCCGTAGGTCAGCCTGGGCTGCGCCGGCGGATAGCCTTTCTCGATCGCTTCCTTCAGCGCCTTGCCGCCCGACATGTCGTGCAGCAGCAGGCGGTCGATGTGCAGCAGTACGAAGCCGTTGCCGAGATCGGTGATGACGTGGCTATCCCAGATCTTGTCGAACAGGGTCTTGCCCATGGGTACGGCCTTTGGGTGAGTATCCTACGCGGGAGGCGGATATCAGCACCCGGCGAGCCGCGCCGCCAGTCCTTCGCTATCGTCTTCGGCCAGCAATTCGACCGACGCATACCAGGGCGATGTTCCGAGCCTCGGTCCCCAGAGCCAGTCTGCGATACGCGGCAGCAGGATCACGGTCTTGATGCCGAGGGAGGCCGCGAGATGGGCCGGCCACACATCGTCGCCGACGACGAGCCGGCAGGTGCCGGCTCGCGCGGGATCGCGCTCGATGTCGAGACCGGCCGGCGGCTCGCGCCGGGCGAACCAGCCGATCTTCGCCGAGGTCTGCTGCGTCTTCATCGCGGCGGGCCGCGGCACGGCGTCGAGCGTCCAGCCCAAAAGATGGGGAAGGCTGCGCAGCGGCGCGGCTGCCGCGAAGCCCGCGACCGGATCGCCGCGGCGCACGGTCGGCGCCGCGAGGTGCGGGGCGAGGTCGGCGGCGCACTGGAGGGCGAAGGTCATCGCGGGATCGATGCCGCGCGCCAGCATGATCGTGTCGCGCCTGGCCTCGTTGCTCTCGATGTCGGCTTGCTCGGGATAGAGGAGGAGAGGGCCTGCGAGAGGCTCGCCCTGCCAGCGCGGCAGGTCGGGCGCGCAGCGATCACCCGCGATCTCGAGCCGCGCCTCGTGATCGGCGAGGCCGCGCCACCAGTCGCCCTGGCGCAACAGCAGCTCGCCGCGGCGCAGTCGAAGCTGCGGATCGTTCGGGCGGCTGACGAGCGCCGTGTCGAGGTCGGCCAAAGCGCCGGCCCATTCGCCGCGCGCGGCCAGCAGGCTTGCGCGTGCGGTGAGGCTCGGCAGTAAGCGGTTGTCGAGCGACAAAGCGAGATCGTAGGCGCGCTCGGCCTCGTCCAGGCGTCCCAGCGCCTCGAGCGTGCGGCCGGTGTTGTGCGGGATGGTGGGATCGCTCGGTCGCAGGTGTGCGGCGCGGCCCAGGGCTTCGAGCGCGGCGTCGTGCTGACCGAGTTGGATCAGGCATCCCGCCAGATTGGTCTGCGCGGCCGGCTCGCGCGGCAGGAACTTGGCCGCGCGCTCCAGCGGCTCGCGGGCCTCCGCGAAACGCCCGAGCTTCAGCCGGACCTGGCCCAGGAAATGGAGCGCCTGGCCGGCGTTGGGGCGTTCGTCGACGATGCGCGCGAACATCGCTTCGGCCGTGGCGAAGTCGCCCGCCGCAGCGCGCTGCACGGCGTCACGGCCGAGCGCCTGGATCTGTTGGTCGTTGAGCGGCACCGCCGGGCTCTAGCAGAGCCCGGCGTGCCGGCAAAGAAAAAGCCGGCGGTCGAAAGGGAGGCTGAGGATCGACCGCCGGCCAGGGTCCGGAGAGGGATGGTCACCGCGCAGGGTAGGACGGGGACCGCTCCGGATTCGAATGTCAGACTCGCCAGAAGGGCTTGTTCGCCTCGAACTGGATATCGGTCGGGCTGATGCCCAGATCACGCATGGTGCGATGGTCCATGGTCGCCAGCTCCCGGCGCTCGCGAGCGCGGCGTTGCCAGGTCGCGAAGAGCTGGCCGACGGCGGACAGGGTCGCCAGCAGCGGGGTTTCGGCGCGGTAGTGGAGCGAGATATTGGCCATGGGACTTCTCCCGAAAGGTGTTGTCGTCTGTTGGCGCTGATGTGCGCTCCGGGGTCCCTCTTTACAAACGACCCTTTGTCCTGTTTTGATTAAAATTACTCATGTGAAGGAAGCCCATGAAGCGAACCCTGCCGCCGCTCAACGGCCTACGCGCCTTCGAGGCCGCGGCCCGTCATATGAGCTTCACGGATGCCGCCGAGGAACTCAGCGTCACCCAAGCCGCCATCAGCCACCAGGTGCGCGGACTCGAGCAGCGTCTCGGATTAAAATTGTTCGTGCGGCGCAATCGCTCGCTCCTGCTGTCGGAGGCGGGCCAGGCCTACCTGCCGTCGGTGCGCTCGGCCTTCGACCAGCTCAACGAGGCGACCGAGAAGCTCCTGCAGAAGGACCGCGGCGGCCACCTCACCGTGACGACGACCGCCTCGTTCGCCACCAAATGGCTGGTGCCGCGGCTCGGCGGCTTCCAGCGCGCCAATCCCGAGATCGACGTGCGCGTCAGCACCGGCACCGGCCTGGTCGACTTCTCGCGCGAGGATGTCGATATCGGCATCCGCTACGGCCGAGGCCAGTGGCCCAACTTGGTGGCCGAGCGCCTGGTGGGCGAGGACGTGCTGCCGGTCTGCGCGCCGTCGCTCGCCAAAGGGCCTAACGCGCTCAAGAAGCCCGCCGACCTCAAGCGCTTCACCCTGCTGCACATCGGCACCTTCCCCGACGACTGGCAGGTCTGGCTGACGGCGGCGGGCGTGAAGGGCATCGACGCCTCGCGCGGCGTCATGTTCGACAACGCGATCGTGGCCTACCAGGCGGCGATGGACGGGCTCGGCGTCGCGCTCGGCCGCAACCCGCTGGTCACGCCCGACCTCAAGGCGGGCCGTCTGGTGGCGCCGTTCGACCTCAAGATGCCGAGCGAATTCGCCTACTATGTCGTGTATCCCGCCGAGGCGATCCGGCGACGCAAGATCAAGGCCTTCCGCGACTGGCTCATGACGCTGGCTGAAACCAGGACGGCGGCGAACGCCGCCTGATCCCCTATTATTTGCATTTACAAATATATGGACTGAGCCGATGATCGCCTGCCGAGGGAGGGCAGGCGCATGCAGTTCGGCTACTTCACACTGAGCGACAACCGCTACCCGGACAATCCGCGGACCGCCGAGCAGTTCATCAAGGACATCTATGCCGAGGCGCTGTGGGCCGAGAAGGTCGGGCTGAACTCGGCCTGGATCGGCGAGCATCATTTCAACCTGCTGGGCGTCAACGCCTCGCCGCTCGCCATCCTGGCGCAGCTCGCCGGCGCCACGACGAAGATCCGGCTCGCCCCCGCGGTCACCCTGCTGCCGGTACACCATCCGCTGCATGTCGCCGAGGAATGGGCGACGCTCGATCTCCTCTCCGGCGGCCGCGTCGACTTCGCGGCCGGTCGCGGCTACGACCGCAAGGAGTACGAGCCGTTCCAGGCGTCGTTCGACGACTCCTCCGAACTGTTCGCAGAAGGCCTCGAGATCCTGTGGCGAGCCTGGACCGAGCCCGGCAAGTGGTCGCACAAGGGCAAGTTCTACGAGTTCGAGGACGTCGAGGTGCGGCCGAAGCCGGCCCAGAAGCCGCTGCGGCCCTACGTGGCCTGCTTCTCGCGGCCCTCGATGGAGCTCGCGGCGAAGAACGATTGGAACGTAATCTATGCGCCGTTCGCGGCGGCCATGGTCTACGGCTCGCTGGCCGACGCCGTGCGTGTCTACCGCGAGACCTGCGAGGCCGGCTTCAAGCGGCC
>CAYRBQ010000078.1:0-10824 GCA_964422305.1 uncultured Reyranella sp.
CTTTGCGCCATCGGTGCCATCCTGATCTGGATCGTGCACGTCTATGCGGCGATCTGGGTGAAAGGTACATTGCGGGCCATGACGCGCGGGTCGGTGACACGCGGTTGGAGCTGGAAGCACCACCGGAAATGGTTCCGTCAGGAAGTCGGGAAGCCCTGAGCGGTCCGTCGAATCCACCTCCTCAAGGCTACTGCGAAAGCACTCTCGGCGAGGTCGCCCAGAGCGACCCTGTCCGCCTGCCGGATCTTCCCACGGTCTTCCAGCGGCGCGCCGAGCGGCTGAAATCGCTGGCCGACGGGCACGAGCTGCAGGGCTTCCTGCAGATGATCGGCGCCGTCGTCGCGGCGCAGCAGGCCGCCTTGCAGGCGTTGCCGCCCGGCTCGCTGCCCGGGGCCGCGGAGGTCGCCAAGGCCAGGCTCGTCGGGCGGGCGCCGCTCGATCCCGAGCTCTTGAAGCGCGATGGGACGTGGCGGGCCGCCCTGGCGCACATCCTGGCAGGGATCGACCGCACCGTGCTGCCGGAGCCCGCCCTTGGGGCCTGCGAGGCCCTGGAACGGGCGTCCGAGGTCGATCTCGAGACGCTGGCCGACCGCTTCCTCGACGGCGCCGTGCCTCCCGGAGAGGCTGGCAAGGCGGTCTTCGTGGCAGCGGCGCTGCAGGTCGCCTGGACCCGCATGGCGGCATTGCTGGACGTCGCCGATCTCGGTGGCAGTGACGCCGATCTGGGGACCTGCCCGGCCTGCGGATCGCCGCCGGTTGCCGGCATCGTTTCCCCGGGCGGCACGAAGTTCGGCCACCGCCATCTGCACTGCTCGCTCTGCGCCACGTCCTGGCGCTACGTGCGGGTACGCTGCGTCCATTGCGGCAGCACCGAGAAGATCTCGTTCCGAAATCTCGCAGGAACGACCTATCTCCGCGCGGAGTGCTGCGAGTCCTGCCACGGCTACTCGAAGATCTTCTATCTCGAAAGCATGAAGACCTTAGAGGCGCTGGCCGACGACCTCGGCTCTCTGGGCCTCGATGTGCTGGTGGGCGAGGAGGGCTTCGCGCGCGTGCCCAATCCCTTCGTCCTGGGTGTGATGGAACAGCCCGAAGGCTGAGCACCCTCATTTGAAACAATTGATACCAACCGAGGGTGATCCCGACACCGCAGATACGTTCGGATCGCGTATACGACATCTGTGCCGCGCGGGAGGGGTCCCGGGCGGCGCAGCTAGAGAGTTCAAGTGTGGGATTGATGCTTTGTCCCGAGGGACAGGGCGAGGGTGCTGGCCACCACGGAGCGAAGGGGTTCGCTCCCGGCCAGCGGGGTTCAAAAATTGGGGATTTCCATGACGTTGATTCGTGCGCTCCTGCAGAACGACCGCGGCGTCTCGTCGACGCAGTTCGCTCTCATGATCGGCCTGTCGGCCTCGGCCGTCCTGGTCGCCGTCCGCATCGCCGTCGCGGCGGTCGGGCAGTAACGTCTCAAGGCGCGGCCGGTCATTGATCGGCCGCCGCGCCTGAGCCATCCTCGGCGGTGCCGGACGAGGTGTCCGGCGCTGTTCTCCTGGGGAACCGACCCGTGTCGCGTGCCGACCGCGCCCATGGCGCTCCTGAAATCCGTCCGCCGTCCATCGATCGCATGGCCAGGTGGCCCGCCCTGGCGCCGCTGATCGAGCGCGCCAGCCGTCCGGCGCTGATCGAGGCGTTGCGCGCCTGGGTTGAGGCGAGGCGAGGGTCGGCCGAAATCGCCGACGAGGCGGCCTGCGCCCGATGGTGCACCGAGCGCCTCGCCGCCTTCCTGCGGCCATCGCAGCGTCGTGTCTTCAATCTGACAGGGACGGTCCTTCACACCAACCTCGGCCGTGCCGTCCTCGCGGAGGAGGCGATCGCGGCGGCCGTCGAGGCCATGCGGTCGCCGACCACGCTCGAGTACGACCTCGACGGCGGCGCCCGCGGCGAGCGGGATGACCACATCGCGCCATGGCTGTGCCGTCTCACGGGCGCGGAGGCGGCGACAGCGGTCAACAACAACGCCGCTGCCGTGCTCCTGGCACTGAGCGCACTCGCGACGGGCCGCGAAGTCATCGTCTCGCGAGGCGAGCTGATCGAGATCGGCGGTGCTTTCCGCATCCCCGACATCATGGCGCGGGCCGGGTGCCGGCTTGTCGAGGTCGGCACGACGAACCGGACGCATCTCAAGGATTATGCGGCGGCGATCGGACCCGACACAGCGGCGATCATGAAGGTCCATCCGTCGAACTATGCGATCCACGGTTTCACCAAGTCGGTGACGGCAGCCGAGCTGGTGCCGCTGGCGCGCGAGAAGGGTCTGGCGCTGATCGAGGATCTGGGAAGCGGCACGCTGGCCGACCTCGAGACCTGGGGGCTGCCGCATGAGCCGACTGCACGCGAGGCCGTGGCGGCCGGTATCGACGTTGTCACCTTCTCTGGCGACAAGCTGCTCGGCGGACCGCAGGCCGGCCTGCTGGTCGGCCGCAGGCATCTCATCGAACGCATCGCCCGCAATCCGATGAAGCGTGCACTCCGGCTCGACAAGGTCCGGCTGGCAGCGCTGGAGGCGACGCTGCGGCTGTACGGCGACCCGGCGCGCCTCGTCGAGCGCCTGCCGACGGTCCGTGCGCTCGCGCGGCCCGCCGCCGCTATCCGGGCGCAGGCCGAACGACTCCTGCCGGTGATGCGGAGGGCCATGGGCGAAGCCGTAACGGTGAGCGTGGCCGAAGTCAGGGGGCAGATCGGATCGGGTGCTCTGCCGGTCGACCTGCTGCCGTCCTTCGCGCTCGCGATCGAGGCCAAGGGCCTCGACCGGATCGCCGATCTCTTCCGGCGGCTGCCGATCCCCATAATCGGTCGAATCGCCGACGGCACACTCTACTTCGACTTGCGCACCCTCGACGACGAGGCCGCGTTCGCAGCGCAACTGGATAAGCTGCATGTCGTGGCTGGGTAGACTCCTCGACCGCGTGCCGTCGTACGAGACGCGGATGGCCGAAGCGCTGGCAGCATGGAAGGCGGGCGACTACGGTATCGCGCTCGACCTCTGGGCGCCGCTGGCCCAAGGCGGACTCGCCCGGGCCCAAAGCAACATGGGAGCGGCGTTCCTCGAAGGTCGCGGCGTGGAGCGCGACCACGCCAAGGCTGTGTCATGGCTGCGGCTCGCCGCTGAACAGGGCGACGCGGGCGGCCAGCGCAATCTGGCTCTCTGCTACTATGAAGGCTGGGGCGTGCCGCAGGACCAGGAGCAGGCCGCCTCCTGGTACGAGCGTGCTGCCGAGCAGGACGACGCGGAGGCACAGGACATGCTGTCCTGGATGAAGATGGTGGGCGGCGGTTGCGCGCAGGACTATCTCGGCGCACGGGTATGGGCGGAGAAGGCAGCCGCGCAGGGCAGTGCCGGCGCGATGGCCCGGCTAGGCGACATCCATCACAATGCGCTCGGTGTGGAACGCGATCCGGAGGCGGCCGCTACATGGTGGAGCCGCGCCGCGCGGCTGGGACACGCCGAGGCGCAGGCGATGCTGGGCGCGGCCCATCTGGCTGGCAAAGGCGTTCCGCGCGATGTCGTCGAGGCCATGCATTGGTTGATGCGGGCGCAGCAGGGTGGTGCGGATGAACTGGCTGCCGGCTTCCTCAAGGAGGCGCGCTCCCATGCAACGGCCTCTCAACGCGCCGACGCCGAACGCCGGGCGGGCGAGGCGCTGCCATGATCGTCGGGACTGCAGGTCACATCGATCATGGCAAGACGGCGCTGGTGAAGGCGCTGACCGGCGTCGATGCCGACCGACTCAAGGAAGAGAAGGCGCGCGGCATCACCATCGATCTCGGCTATGCCTACAGCAACCTGGGTGACGGTCGCCAGCTCGGCTTCGTCGACGTGCCGGGCCATGAGCGCTTCGTCCACAATATGCTTGCCGGCGCCACCGGCATCGACGCGGCGCTCCTCGTGGTGTCGGTGGCCGAAGGCATCAAGCCGCAGACTGTGGAGCACCTGCAGATTCTCGATCAATTGGGGCTCGATCGAGGCATCGTCGCCCTGACCAAGGCCGACCTCGCTAGCGACGACCAGATTCTCGAGCGCATGGCGGAGATAGAGACGCTGCTCGCTACGACGTCGCTGGCTGGCGCCGAGATCATCCCTGTGTCGGCGGTCACGGGGCGGGGGCTGGACGAGTTGAAAGCCAAGCTGCTGGTTCTGGGCGAGAGCGGGAAGGCGGTGACGGGTTTCGCGCGTCTCGCCATCGACCGATGCTTCGTGCTGCCGGGTGCCGGCGTTGTTGTGACCGGTACGATTCATGCCGGTGAGATCAGGGTCGATGATCGCCTGTTGCTCACGCCTTCCGGTCTCGAGGCGCGCGTACGCTCGCTCCATGCGCAGAATCAGCCGGCCGAGATCGGCCGCGCCGGCGAACGCTGTGCGCTCAACCTCACCGGGCCGCGGCTCTCGAAGGATGCGATCAGCCGCGGCGAGTGGGTGGTGAGCCCGGAGCTTCACGCGCCGACCGACCGCGTCGATGTGAAGCTGAGCCTGCTGGCCTCGGAAGCGCAGGCACTGAGACACTGGTCTCCTGTGCACGTGCACCTCGGCTCGGCCCATGTCATGGGGCGCGTTGCATTGTTGGAAGGCGACAAGCTTGCACCGGGCGACACGATGCTGGCGCAGGTCGTGCTCGACGAGAAGGTGGGTGCCCTCGCCGGTGACCGTCTGATCCTGCGTGATCCGTCAGCCACCCGGACGGTGGCCGGTGGGACGACGATCGATCCCTACGGCCCGCCGCGCAATCGGCGCGCTGCGCGAAGGATGGCCGAGTTGTCGGCGCTCGCCGAGAGCGACGGGGTGGCCCTGCAGCGGCTGCTTATGCTCGAGTCTGGCTATGTGGACCTCGGTCGATTCGGCCTGTCGCGCAATCTGCGTCCAGCCGAGGTCCAGAGGCTGCTGGCGGCAGCGAACGGCGCCAAGCTCGAGACGTTCGGCTTCCTGGCGGCGACGCTCGCCGAGGCGCGTCAGGACATTGTTTCGACGTTGAAGGGTTTCCACGAGTCGAAGCCCGATGCACCGGGTCTGCAGGCCGAACGCCTGCGCCTCTCACTGAGTCGGCGCTGGCCCGCGCCTGTCTTTAAGGTGCTCCTCGATCAGGAGATCCAGGCGAAGAAGGTGACTGTCGACGGTGCCTTCCTGCGATTGCCCGGTCATTCGCTGAAGCTCGGCGCGCGCGACGAGGCTCTGTGGCAGAAAATCTCGGCAGAGATGGGGCGGGAGCGTTTCAAGCCGCCCCGCGTTCGCGATTTTGCCGAGGCGTACCGCGTCCCAGAGACCGACACGCGCAAGCTGTTGCAGCGGCTGGCCAAGCTGGGAAGGGTCGTGGAACTCGCGCCCGACCACTACTTCCTGAGGCCGGTGGTTGCCGAGATGATCGGAATCGCCAACGGCTTCGGTCGCGACTTCACGGCGGCCGAGTTCCGCGACAAGCTCGACAACGGGCGCAAGGTCGCGATCCAAATTCTCGAGTTCTTCGACCGCCACGGCATCACGGTCCGGCGCGGCGACATGCGCCGCGCCGTGCCGCAGAAGATCGGTCAGTACGGTCCGCCACCTACGTCTTAGGTACAGGACCGCTCAGGCTGACTGGCGCGCCTTCAGGGCCGGCAAACAACGACAGCAGGAAGCCGTGCTCCTCATGCGGCGCAGCGCCGAGAGCTACCCCGCGTGCGGCCAGGTCGGCGCGCTTGGCGGCGAGATCGGGCACGCGAAGGCCGGGCTGCCATGTGCCCGCCGGGTTCGTTGCTGAGGCTGGCTGCAAGGCGAGCCGTGTCGTACCGGTGTCGAATTCGGCCCACTCCGGCGTCTGGAATTTGAGTTTCAGCCCCACCGTGTCCCGCCAGAAGGCGACGGCGGCAGGGAGGTTGGACACATTGGCGATGACGTACTTCAGTTCGATGGTCATGATGTTGACTTCCTTGGAATTTTTCACCCTAGCACGGCACGTGACAGGGCGCGGGTTCTGGGGAATTATCCGGGCCGGAGGGGAAGCGCTCCCGGTGGGGCGGCTGGCCTTCAAAGCCAGAGAGGGCCGTTAGCCGGTTCTTAGTGGGTTCGACTCCCACTCTCTTCCGCCATTCCCATGTGCCTCAGGAGTTCAGCCAACCGATGCGAATCTTGGTCGTTGTCCTCATGCTGTCGCTCGGGGCCTGCTCAGCGAATTCGCATTATTCGGATCCCCGCCTTGTATCGAGTATCGAGAAAACCTATCGGGCGAGGGACGCTTGCCTGGCCAAGAATGCGGTGCCCTACGCGAATGGCGAAGCCGATGCGACGAACATCGCTCGGGCGATCAGCCTGAGCTGCCAGGCCGAAACCGACAAGCTCATCTCCCTCAGCAATCCGACGAGAGATCCGGCGATTACTGCTGCGATTCGCCGCGACACCGAAAGCAGAGCCACGGGATATGTCCTGAAATCTCGTGGTGAAGTGATACCCTACTGAGAATTGAAGGCACTTCAGTTCGAGAGGAATGCGTGACGAACGAGGATACCAAGACCGGCGACGCTAAGATGGACTTGGCGAATCTCATGATCCGCAAGGCCGGTCTCATTCGGACCATCCGGCATGAGATGCACAAGCAGGGGATCGTGTACTTCAACGGCCTCACCGAGATCTTGGAGGCGATAGAGCGGGCGAAGAAGGAGGACTGACACTCCATTCGACAAGGATTTCGAAATGCTTCGGTCGCTGCTGACGACGGCCGCCGCCGTCTCGTACGCCCCGAGCCCCGCGGCACGCCGCAGGCGTCTGGCTGCACCGGGGCCAATGTGGAGGCGCTGACCTCAAGCGCTACGGCATCGACATCGGCTTCACCAAGGAATCGCAGATCGTAGGGCTGGTGTTCGCCCCCGGCAGCATCGCCGCCGGAGCGCTGGCTGTAGGCTGGGTGTCAATGTGCTGGTGGATGGCGGCAGCGGTCAGACCACGCTGCAGCCCGTCAGCGTAGCGGCAGCGTCGGCCTGAACGTCGCAGGCGGCCTGGCCGAGGTCGAACTCAAATACGTGAAGCAGGCGGGCTTGCCCCGGCGCCGCTGGTCGGGTGAACTCCCGACATGCCGGCTGCCGTAGACTCCCTGATCGCCCGCCTCCAGGCGGAATGCACAGCGGCCGAGGCTGCGGAGCGATCAATCCGCGCCTCGGTCGAGGTGCAGGTCCGGAATGCCGAGCGCGAGCGCGTGTTCGCCTGGCGCCGACTGAGCGCGCTCTCCGACATGGCGCGCGTTGCAGCACTTGAGAGCGATCGGGACGTCGCCGTGGAGCGGCAGCTCGAGGCGTTGTTCCGCGACATCGGCTGGATCGAGATCAGTCTGGCAGAGCTCGGCGACGGTGCGCGGCCGCTGCTCGACTGGCTTCGCCCGATCGCCGAGGCTCTCCATGCCGAGGCGCATCCGCCGCCGTCCGACGAGGGTGAGCCGGGTGAGGTGCCCGCCATCACTGATCCGATCGCGGCGTTCCGCGCCTTTGAAGCCTGGTACGAGGCGGAGCGAGGCCAACCCTTCCTCCAGGTGTTCGAGCGCTATGTGCCGGCCACGCCGGTGGTCGAGTTCTAGAGCCAGTGATGAAGAGCGATTTCGCGCAGTGGCTTGCCGCGCAGTTCGCGGATACCGGGCCGTTCACGGTCTTCATCGTGCTCGTGGGGATTTCGGAAAGCGACGCGGTGCCCCTCAGGTCGAGCTATGCTCATCTGATAGGCGACGAGATGACGTGGCAGGAGATGCGCGGTCTGCTCGACAGTGCCCGGACGCCGTGGGACGGCGTGGCCTTCTTCGTCGGACTTGGCCATAGCGGTGGCCCGCTGCCCGATGACGCGGCCGCGCGCAAGCTGAAGGAAGTCGAGGCGGATGTGAAGGCCAACCGCCTGGCCTTCAATCGCGGCATGTTCTTCGATCGCGAAGGCCGACACCTGCGGATCGACGAGGCCACCGCGTGACTGCAGACGGATCAGTCCGCCTTCCGGCACGGCGCCTCACTGCCTCGGGTGGCGAGATGCTCGACGAGACGATCGCCCAGGAAGTCGCGATTGCCCTGGTCTACAACGGCATCAGCCATGCGGTGATGATGGCGACGCCTTGCGATCTCGAGGATTTCGCGCGTGGCTTCTCGTTGACCGAGGGGATCGTCGACAAGCCGTCCGAGATCTACGACATCGAGGCCGAAGCGGTGGGTCGCGGCATCGAGGTGAGGCTGGAGATCGCAGCGCAGCGCATGGCGGGTCTGCAGGAGCGTCGCCGCAGTCTGGCCGGCCGGACCGGTTGCGGCCTTTGCGGCGTCGACAGCCTGGATGCAGCGCTCCGGGCCGTGCCTCGGGTCGAAGCCGGGACGCCTGTGGCGCGCGAGGCGATCGCACTCGCCATGGCAGCGCTACCGGCCCAGCAGCGCATAAATCGCCTGAACGGCGCCACTCATGCCGCGGGATGGGCGAATGCCGACGGAACACTGGTCGCCGTCCGAGAGGACATCGGCCGGCACAATGCGCTCGACAAGCTGGCTGGCGCACTCGCGAAGCAGGACAGAGCGCTTGCTGGCGGCTTCGTCGTCGTCACCAGCCGCTGCTCCTACGAGATGGTACAGAAGGCGGCCGCGATCGGGGCGATCGCGATCGCGGCAGTTTCAGCGCCTACGTCACTCGCCATCGAGACAGCCGAACAGGCAGGTGTCGCCCTCGTCGCCTTCGTGCGCGACGGCCGGCTCACCGCCTACGCGCATGTCGACCGGATCGTGCCGTGACGCATCGCGTCTTCGGCGTCACCGGCTGGAAAAATTCGGGCAAGACGACCCTGGTCGAGCGCCTGGTTGTCGAGTTCGTGCGTCGCGGCTGGAAGATCGCCACCGTCAAGCATGCCCATCATGCCGTCGATATCGACCAGCCGGGCACCGACTCCTTTCGCCATCGCGCGGCGGGCGCAACCGAAGTCGCGCTAGTAGGCGGTCAGCGTTACGCCATCATGCGCGAGACCGCAGAGCCGCCACTCTCGGAAGTGCTGGCTCGGTTGTCGCCGTGCGACCTCGTGCTCATCGAGGGCTACAAGCGGGAGCCACATCCCAAAATCGAGATTCGCGCCGACCATTCGCGGCCGATGGCGGCTTCCGACTCCAACATCGTGGCGATCGCATCCGATGTGGCGCCGGCCGGCGAGGACCTGCCGTGGTTCGGTCGGAACGACGTGGCGGAGATGGCCGATTTCATCGCCGCGCGCGTGTCAGACGAGCCAGCTTCGCACGACCAATAGCCACGACAGCGGAGCGGACGCGCGAGCGGCGCGCATGCGCAGCAACATGCGGCGATACTGACGCTCGCCGAGCGCACCAATGAAGCGCTCGCTGTCGCGCTGCATGGCACCCAGCATCCGATCAAGCATCACCGAGTAGGTGTTGCCCCAGTTCCTGCTCGACAGATGCAGCCGACCACCGAGGACGGGATTGTCAGCCGCGCCATTGCGGCCGTGCAGGCGATAGGAGTAGAGCGCCTCGTCGATCAGCAACGAGCCCGCCACCATCTGCGCCATGACGACGATATAGAAGTCCATGTGCAGGCGATAGACCTCGTCATCGTCGGGAAAGACGAGATCGATCAAAGATCGCCGGAACATCATCGACGAGGTGCTGACCCAGACCCAGTGGACGACGCGCTTGGTGTAGAGACGATAGGGTGTCTGGCTGCGCCAGTCGGCCGTACCCATGGCGGTGTCGATCGAGGGCACGCGCGCCGGATCGACCGGGGCGAAGGCCTGGTCGCGATCGGCGCGGGCGCGATCCTTACCGAACCAGTAGATGCATCCGGCGATCAGCGCGCCCTGGCCGTCGATCAGCCGAGCATTGCAGGCGGTAAAGCCGACGGCATAGGTTTCGTTGAGATGGGCTGCGAGATGACGCTCCAGGAAGTCGTCGTTCCAGAGATCGTCCGAATCGAGGAAGCAGACGAAGGTGGCGCGAGTCTCGGCGAGGCCGCGCCGCGTGGCGCCAGTCTGGCCGACATTCTTCTCGAGCCTGATCAGGCGGAAACGCGGATCGGCCAGCTCGTCGAGCGTCTGCTGGACCACCGCGGCAGAGTCGTCGGTCGAGGCATCATCGACGACGACGCAGTCGAAATCGCGCAGGGTCTGGCGCGCGACCGATCGAATGGCATCACCGATATAGTCACGGCAATTGTAGCACGTGACGACGACCGAGATACGCGGAAGCTTCGCGTCGTTCACTTCGCCGGTCCGAGGAAATCGAAGTCGACGCCTTCGTCGGCCTGCAACACGGTCTTGAAGAAGAGGCCCGTGTAACCCCGATCATTGCCGGGATGCGCCGGTGGCGCCTTCCAGGCCTTGCGGCGTACGGCGAGTTCCTTGGCGCCGACCAGCAGCTCGATCTTGCGCTTCGGAACATCGAGCGTGATGCGATCACCTGTCTTCACCAGTGCGAGAGGTCCACCGACCGCGGCTTCCGGTGCGACATGAAGCACGATCGTGCCGAAGGCGGTGCCGCTCATGCGGGCATCGGAGATGCGGATCATGTCCTTCACACCGGCGCGTGCGAGCTTCATGGGGATCGGGAAGGAGCCGGCCTCCGGCATGCCCGGCGCGCCCTTCGGTCCGGCATTGCGCAGGACGAGAATGTCGTCGGCCTTCACGTCGAGATTCGGGTCGTCGCCGCGCGCCGCGAGATCCTCGAGCGAGTCGAAGACCACCGCGCGCCCGGTGTGAGTGAGCAGTGCCGGCGACGCCGCGGCGTGCTTGATGACGGCGCCGCGCGGGGCGAGGTTGCCGCGCAGCACGGCCATGCCGCCCGTCGGCT
>CAYRBQ010000079.1:0-10783 GCA_964422305.1 uncultured Reyranella sp.
GGCCGCCGCCCCACCGATCGGAGATCCAGCCCGTCATCGAGCGCGAGAGCGCACCGACCAGCGGCCCGAGGAAGGCGTACTGCAACGCGTTGATCTCGGGAAACTGCGTCTTGGTGAGCAGCGGGAAGGCCGCCGAATAGCCGATGAAGGAGCCGAACGTGCCGGTGTAGAGCCAGCACATGATCCAGTTGTGCCGCCGCTGGAAGATCACCGACTGCTCGGCGAAGGAAGCGCGCGCCGAGGCGATGTCGTTCATCCCGAACCAGGCGGCGAAGGCGGAAGCGGCGATGAACGGCACCCAGATGAAGCCGGCATTCTGCAACCAGAGCAGGCTCTCGCCCGACGCTTCCCTGGCGGTCTGCGGCGCGCCGCCAAGCCAGCCGAAGACGCCGGCCGTGATCACCATCGGCACGACGAACTGCACGACGCTGACGCCCAGGTTGCCGAGGCCGGCGTTGAGCGCCAGCGCATTGCCCTTCTCCGCCTTGGGGAAGAAGAAGGAGATATTGGACATCGACGAAGCGAAGTTGCCGCCGCCGAACCCGCAGAGCAGCGCCAGCCCCAGGAAAATCCAGTAGGGAGTCGCCGGATTCTGCACCGCGTAACCGATCCCGACCGCGGGGATCATCAGCGACCAGGTGGCGAGCGTGGTCCACAGGCGGCCGCCGAAGATCGGTACGACGAAGGAGTAGAAGATGCGCAAGGTCGCGCCGGTGACGCCGGGCAGCGAGGCCAGCCAGAAGAGCTGGTCCGTGGTGTAGCGGAAGCCGATGGATGGCAGCTTGGCGACGACGACGGACCACACCATCCAGACCGCGAAGGACAGCAGCAGCGCGGGTATCGAGATGGCGAGGTTGCGCGCCGCAATGCGCCGGCCCTTTTCCTCCCAGAACGTCTTGTCCTCGGGCCGCCAGTCCTCGAGCATCTTGCCCGAGAGCTTGCCGACATGCTGCGGCCCGTGGATTTCCTGCATCTCCGGCAGTTCGGGCAGACGCGCCAGCGCCTCGCCGGCCTTGTCGCGCTCCATGGCGCGGATCGAAACGTGCATCCACACGAGCGACACTGCCACGATCAGAAACAGCAGCATGAAGCAGCTCGTCCAGACGCCGGTCAGGTCGTTCAGCAGGCCGAAAGCGATCGGCAGCACGAAGCCGCCGAGGCCACCGACCAAGCCGACGACGCCGCCGACCGCGCCCACGCGACCCGGATAGTAGACCGGGATGTGCTTGTAGACCGCGGCCTTGCCGAGACTCATGAAGAAGCCCAGCACGAAGGCCACGATGGTGAAGGGCACCAGGCCCATCTCCAGGGTGAAGGCGATCGGCCCTGTGATTCCCTTTACGATGTACTGGGTCGGCGGATAGGACATCACGAAGCAGGCCGCGACCGACACCCCGAAGGTCCAGTACATGACGCGCCGCGCCCCGAACTTGTCGGAGAGAACGCCCCCATAGACGCGGAAGAGCGAGGCCGGCACCGAATAAGCCGCGCCGATCATGCCGGCCGTCGTGATGTCGAGTCCGTAGACCCCGATCAGGTAACGCGGCAGCCAGAGCGCCAGCGCCACGAAGCCGCCGAAGACGAAGAAGTAGTAGAGCGAGAAGCGCCAGACCTGAACATTGCGAAGCGGCCCGATCATCGCCGAGATGGACTCAGGCTTGATGCCGGCCTTGCGCCGGGCGGCGAGCTGCGGATCATCTTTGGTGGTGACCCAGAAGACGACGGCCATGACCAGAAGCGCGCCAGCCCAGATTTCCGCCACGCTCTTCCAGCCCCACGCGACCATCACGAACGGGGCCACGAACTTGGTGACGGCGGCGCCGACATTGCCGGCCCCGAAGATGCCGAGCGCGGTTCCCTGCCTGCTCGCGTCGTACCAGCGGGAGACGTAGGCGATGCCGACGGAGAAGGAACCGCCGGCGATGCCGACGCCGAGCGCCGCGAGCAGGAATGTCGGATAGTCGTAGGCATAGGTCAGCAACCACGTCGCCACCGCCGCGGCGACCATGACCCCCGCGAACACCGTGCGGCCGCCATACTGGTCGGCCCAGATGCCCAGGATCAGACGGATCAGGGAGCCGGTGAGAATGGGCGTGCCGACCAGCAGCCCGAACTGCGTGTCGGTGAGGCCGAGATCCTTCTTTATCTGGATGCCGATGATCGAGAAGATCGTCCACACCGCGAAGCAGACGGTGAAGGCGAGAGTGCTCATCCCCAAGGCGACGGTGCGCTCGCCACTCCCTGCTGCCGGTTCCTTCTGCGTCGCCATGTGACGTCTCCCAACGGATGACGGCACGATCTGGCAGCGGGAACGCCCGACCGTTGATGTGCATCAAATCAGTCGATGAGACCTCGCTTCTTCGCGCATTCGTTGCCTTTGATCATTGATGATTGTTGATATTTGGTAACTACGCCGCCTGCTTACTTGATGCATGTCAAACTGGCATCCGAACAGCGGCGTAGCTTCGCGGGCAGGAGATCATGTGCGACCAGCCGACCTTCCCCTGATTCGCCGCTCACGGCTCCTCGCGCAGGTGAGCGAGGCCGATCTCGCCGCGATGCTGGCGAGCTGCTTCGTGCAGGCGCTGCCGAAGGGCATGGTCCCGTGTCAGCAGGGCGAGAAGCCCGAGTTCCTCCACCTGGTGCTGTCCGGAAGCGTCGGACTCTTCGGAGAAGGCGCGCGCGAGCAGACGCTGGTGGAGTTCTTCGGTCCAGGAGACAGTTTCATCCTGCCCGCCGTGATGCTCGACGCGCCTTACCTGATGACGGCGCGACTGCTCGACGGCGGTCGCGTGCTGTTCTGGCCGGCCGCGACCTTCCGCGCCCAGATCAGGGCCAACGGATCGCTGGCCTACGGCGCGACGCTCATGTTGTCGAGTTACTGGCGAACATTGATCGGTCAGATCAAGGACCTAAAGCTGCTGTCGGCAATCGAGCGGCTGTCCGCCTTCCTGCTCGCCCTGGCGCCGCGTCACAGCGGCAGTGTCGTCGTTACCTTGCCCGGTGGCCGGCGGTTGATCGCCGGCCGGCTCGGGGTGACCCCGGAAAGCCTTTCGCGTGCGTTCGCCGCCCTGCGCCCCCTGGGTGTCACCGGGAGCGGCCGTCAAGTCACGATCGCCGATCCCGGGAAGCTGCGCGAATTCTCGGCCATGCAGCCGAAGGCAGCCTCACGGCGCTGATGTCCGTCAGCAGCCGGGAGGGCCTGAACCGACTTTAGGCCGGACCAGCATGGGTCCGTAGATCGCCACGAAGCCGGCGAATGCGCCGGCCCAGGCGTAGACCGCAACGTGCAACAGCAGGATGTCGACGGGGGACGGGACCGCCGCGCCGATGCGGGCGAGCGCCGCCAGCACCGCCAGGACATAGACGACCACCGTCCCGCGCGAGGCCGCCAGCGGGCGGCCGGTATGGCCGAGCGTGGCGCGGGTCATGACGGCTAGCGTCATCACGGCGATGGCGCCCGCTCCCCAGGCATGCACCCCCGCGCCGGGAAGCACGAGCGCCGGCCGGACGACCGAGAGCGCTACCATCAGGAAGCCGAGCGGCACGAAAGCGTAGCCTGCATGCAACACGAGGACGAGCGGATCGCGCCACGCCCGATGGCCGGCCCAGCGACCGAGCCGCACCGCGAGCAGAAGTCCGGCTGCACCACACAGGACCGCCGTCACCAGATCGCCGGGCGCCGCGACCCAGGAGGCGAGTGCCAGCGCCGCCACGGCAGCGCTCGCCATGTCGAACCGATCGAACGGCGCCGGCAGGGAGCCGGGCTTTGCCCGCATCAGGGCGTTGCGCGTGAAGTTCGGAACGATGCGTCCGCCGATCAGCACGATCAGCGCGACCACCGCGGCGAGGCCGATGCGGTGACCGTAGGAGGCCGTGCCGTTACGGATCACCTCGAGATGAAAGACCGCATTGCCCGCAATCAGGACGGCGAGCACGCCGAGCAGCTTGAAATTGCGACGGTTGTTGCCGGCGATGATCTCGCGCCCGGCGACGGCCGCCACCAGCAGCAGGAACGCCATGTCCAGTGCCGCCGTCGGAGCAAGGCCGAGCATACCCGACGCGGCCATGGCGATGCGACCGGCGAGCCACGCGGCGACGAGCAGCAGCAGGGTCGCTCCCGCAACCGGCGCCCGACCCGTCCAGTTGGGAATGGCCGTGAACAGGAAGCCGGCAATGGCCGCGGCCCCGTAGCCGAAGATCATTTCATGGCCGTGCCAGTCGCGGGCCGGCATTCCCAGAGGCAGCGCGAGCCGGCCTTCAAAGACCGGCAGCCAGACGAGGATGCCGACGATGCCGAACACGGCCCCGCCGAGGAACAAAGGACGGAATCCGTAGCTGAGGAGGGTCGGGACCGTTCGAGGTTCCCGAATGTGAACCGTGGCCATGGGACGAAGAGGACACCTGCGAGGCGTCCGGCGCCTTGAGCCTGATCAAAACGCTGCCGGGGCCGAGGGTCGAACCGGGACACGAGAACCAGTGGCCTGCGATGCATGACGTCGCAGGCACCCGGCACCAGCAACGATCCGGCCGGACGACACGTTCACTCCGGGATCCCCACCCCAACCGAGGAGAAGCCGATGCCGACTCCACAGGAGCTCGAAGACAAATTCTGGTCCGCGCTCAAGTCCGACATGACCATGATGATCGGTCTCGACGGCGTCGAGGACGGTCACGCCCGGCCGATGACGGCCCAGCTCGACGGCGATCGCAAGGGACCGATCTGGTTCTTCACCGCCCGCGACAATGCGCTGGCACAGAAGCTTTCGCCCGGAATCAACGGCCTCGATCGCGCCATCGCGACCTTCACGTCGAAGGACCACGACCTGTTCGCCACCGTGCACGGCTCGCTGCACATCGAGACCGACAGAAGCATGGTCGACAGGCTCTGGAACCGGTTCGTCGCCGCCTGGTACGAGGGCAAGGACGATCCCAAGCTGGTGCTGCTGCGGCTCGATCCCGAAAAGGCCGAGATCTGGGGCGACGCGTCGAGCATGCTGGCCGGGCTCAAGCTGCTGCTCGGCGTCGACCCCAAGAAGGATTACAAGGACAAGGTCGCCCAGGTGGACCTGCGGCACTGATGCGGGACCGCCACAGCAAGAAGGGGCGCCGTGCGGCGCCCCTTTTCGATTCCCGTGCAACGGCTCAGACCGAAGCCTCGATCGGCTTGCTCTGCACCAGCTTGTGCCCGCGATAGCTGCGGGTTTCCGGTGGCGGCAGGTTGTCGCCTCCCCCGAACTCCTTCATGAGCTGCTCCTTGCGGGTCTTCAGACGCTCGCCGAGCGCTGCGAGATCGAGTTCCGCCTCGCGCGCCTGGGCGAAGACGCCCTCCTTGGGACGCTCCTCTTCCTTGACGTGATGCTTGATCAGCTCGGAGAGGACCTTGACCTTGGCGTCGTAGAACTCGTCGTCCGGCGAAGCCTGCGAGAGTTCCGCGATCAGCACCTTGGCGCCGTCATGCTCGACATAGGCCTCGTCGAGCATGTCCTCCTCCTCGATCTCGCCCTTGCAGGCCGGATAGAAGATCTCCTCCTCGATCTTGGCGTGGATCGACAGCTCGGTGCAGATTTCCTTCACGAGCGCCTGCTTGCGCTCGGCGCCGCGGGCGCCCTCGAACTTCTCGAACAGCTCCTCGACCTTGCGGTGGTCGGCCTTCAGCAGGGCGATGGCATCCTGTTTGGCGGGCATGGTGTCTCCGTTGCTGCGTGTTGAACCCCGCCACCAACGGGCCCCCCGGAACGACGTTGCCGGCCTGCGTTCAAATCGTGACCAAGGCGTTCGCCAGCGAACAGGCGGAGGGCGGCATCCCGAAATTCGCCGAACGACGTAACAAACGGTCCGCTCCGGTGTTCCTCTCCTGAAGGTTCGCGAAAGGCGAGGTCGATGTTCACCCGGTCACTTACGGCGATCACCCTGTTGCTTCTGACGGGCACCGTTCAGGCTGCCGACCGGCAGGAGCGGCCGCATTCGGTACGTGCCGTCTGCGTCGGTGCGCAGCAGACGGGCTGCATGAACGTCGGCCTGGCCCGCGGGTCGGTGATGGCCGACCACGGAAGCGACGCCAACGAGGCCTACGATCGGGAGGGCAACCCGGTCGACCGGCTTCACAACATCGTCGCCGTCCCGGGGAGCCGCGGTGCCCCGCGCGAGGTCTTCGCCACCCCGACGGACATTCGTTTCTAGGGGCCGCTTCTAGAGGCCGCTTTCTAGAGACGCTCCGCTTCGAAATCCTCACACGAGAGCCCGAAGGCCGACAGGCCATCCTGCAGATGGTCGGCCAGCAACGGCTCGCCGAGCAGGTAGTCGGCCGTACGGTCGTTGGCCGCCTCTCGCGCCTGCTGCAGGAGATCGCGCCACTCGGAGACATCCGCGTCGCCGCGGCCCAGCCAGAGCAGAGCGACCATCTCGGCCTTCTCGTCCTCGTCCAGCGCGTCGATGAAGGCGCGCAGCTCGGCCTCGGTCGGATCGTCGGCATGCTCCTCGAGCACGGAGACCGCGCGGTCGTCGGCTGCGTTGGACGCCGAGTCCGGATCAGTCTCGACGTCCTGCGCATCGAACTCCCGGGCCTTCACGATCAGATGGCAGACCTTTTCGGTCGCGACTGTCGGCATCGGATCGGCGGCGGCGCCGGTCGGCTCTCTCGGCGGGCGGGGTGTCGGCATGGACGTCTCCTGATGGTCGCCCCCGACAATGAAGAGGCCGCGGCATCGTTGCCGCGGCCCCTCGATCTTCCCCCTGGGACTTTCCCGGGGCCCGTGCGGACGGCTACCAGAAGCGGCGCGCGCCGAACAGCGTCACCAGCGTGTTCTCGTCGCGGTGGCGGGCGCCCAGCGCCGCACCGCCACAGGCCGCGGCGCAGCCGATGGCGAGCGTGGCCGCTGCCGCGAACGCTGCGATCAACGCCACCTTGCGGGCGGCCTCGGCGGCGTCGCGCGCCTTGGCCTCCGCCGCCTTCAGCTCGGCGTAGGTCTCGTCGACACGGCGTTCGGCATCCGCCTGGTTCATGCCGGTCTGCTGCATGACGAGCTGCGCCAGGTACGTGCGGTCGCGGGCCGCCAGCTGACCGTCACGCGCCGCTGCCGCGAAGGTGCGGGCCATCGGTGCGGCCAGGTCGGCGCGGGTACCGATCGCCGGCGTGACCGGGCCGGCAGGCGTGGGATTGGGGGCAAGCAAGCGGTCGGCGGCGAAGGCGGTCGGGTCCATCGCCGGCCGGGCGGGGTTGGCGGCGACACCCGCCGTGCCGGCGGCGGCCACCGCGGTCGTCGCCTGCGCCGCACCCTTCACGGCGGCCACCGCGCCGGAGGCGGCGAGGGCTGCCATCACCACCACGCCGAGCGCCCATACGGCGAAGCCATGAGCGCCGTCGCGGAAATTCTGTTCCTCCTCGACACCGGCACGCCACGGCGCGCGCAGCCGGCCGGCGAGGTAGCCGCCGGCGGCGAAGGCGCCGACCATGACGAGGGCGGCGTAGGTGCCCGAGAGGATCGCCGTCGGCTTGGCGCTCAGCCCGGCATAGGGATAGGGCGAGACGGCCGTGAGCCCCAGGGCTGCGCCGAAGGTCAGCAGCACGATCGAGATCGCGGTCGCGCCCAGCGCGCCCAGGATGACCGGACCCCATTCGATGTGACGGGGAGCCACGACATCCGCGGCGGCGGTGGCGGGAACGGTGACGGTTGCCATGATCCTCTCCTTCAGCGCAGGCCGACGAGGGACAGGATGAACATGACCACGACGACGAGGCCGACGAGGTAGATGATGGAGTTCATGGGACAATCTCCACGGTCAAGGCGGGAACCGGTGGAACGGGCCACTGGCATTGCGGTTGCACCGAACAACCGATATTCGGAGCCTCACGGAGGGAGGGGCCATGCCGCTGCGTTGGGACATCGATCATCCCGCGAAGTTCGTCCACATCGTCGCCGAGGGACCGGTGACCCTTCAGGAGCTGGAAGCGCACTTCGATGCGCTCGCCGTGGCGAATGCCATGGGCTACGCCAAGCTGTTCGAGGCGACCGGCGCCCAGCCGGTCTATTCCGACGCGGACGTTCTGGCGATGGGCGCCCGGCTCAGCGCCTATACCGCGACCCTGCCCAGCGGACCGCTGGCGGTGGTGGGCACCAGCGACCTGGTCTGGTCGACCTTCAAGCGCTTCGTGAACATCTCCCCGTCGAAACGTCCGGCGAAGCTGTTCGCCAGCGTCGACAAGGCGCGCGCCTGGCTCGCGGAACAGCAGGCCGGCTGACGGACAAGCCGTGCTATGAACGGCCGAACCCGAACCGGAGACCCTTGAATGGAATCGAAGCCCCCCTCCGCGCCCCTGGCCCCCGAGCTGAAGCAGGCGCTGTCCAGGATCACGACGGCCAGCATCACGACGATCCTGCTGAAGAAGGGCCTGCGCAACGTGTGGATGCGCGGCACCCGGCCGATCAAGCCCGGCCAGGGCCGCCTGGTGGGCCGCGTCTTCACGCTGCGCTTCGTGCCGGCGCGCGAGGATCTCGCCACGCCCGCGAGCTGGGGCTCGCCGATCTCGACCCGCGCCGCCATCGAGGCGATGCCCGAGGGCGCGATCGTGGTGGCCGACGCCATGGGCGTCACCGACGCCGGCATCTTCGGCGACATCCTGTGCGCGCGCATGGTCAAGAAGAAGGTCGCGGGCCTCATCACCGACGGCGTGGTTCGCGACATCGCGGGCGTACTCGGCACCGGCCTGCCGGTCTGGTGCCAGGGCGCCGCGGCCCCGCCCTCGGTGGCGGGTCTCACCTTCGTGGGCTGGCAGGAGCCGATCGGCTGCGGCGGCGTCGCCGCCTTCCCCGACGACGTGGTCGTGGTCGACGACGACGGCGCGGTGCTGATCCCGAAGGACCTGGTCGAGGCGGTCGCCGAGGAAGGCACCGAGCAGGAACGCCTCGAAGGCTGGATCATGTCCGAGGTCGAGCGCGGCGTGCCGCTGCCCGGCCTCTACCCGCCCAACGACGAAGCCAAGGCGCGCTACGCTGCGACCAAGAAGAAGTAGGAGCATCGGCCCCCTCGCCCTGACGGCGGCGTTGCTGCTCGCCGCGCCGTCACGGGCGAACGAGCCGCTGTCGGCAGACGACGAGACGCGCGCCTATTGCCTGGGCGTCAACAGCCAGCTCGCCGAACGCTTCCGCAAGATGCAGCTCTGGGGCTGCGGCCGCGCCCCGGACATGCAGTGGTGCCGCGACGCCAAGGCCGCGGCGCCGGAGGCGATGCGCCACCGCGAAAAGCTGGTGATCCGCTTCGCCAACACGCTGGCGGCCAGGGGCCTGCTCGATGCCGGACGGCCCGAGCTGCGGCAGAAGGTGAATGCGGCGGTGGACGCGGGCTCGGACGACTCGCAGGCCTGCTTCAACGACAAGGGCGCGCGCGACGAGGCGGCATGCGAGCGCCTGCAGCGCTGCGAGGCGGCGGAGACGCTCGCGCCCTGAGCTAGCTGCGAAGCTGCAGCCGGTGGGCGTGCCGCGCCAACAGCTCGGCCTCGCGCTCCAGGTCGTCGGCATAGGCGAGGATGCGGGTCTCCTCGTCCTGCGGCAGCTCGAGTGCAAGGCGGCGGGCGCTGGCGGCCTGGCTGCGCCGCAGGTGCTCGCGGTCCTGCAGGGATTTCAGCTCGTTCAGCATGGCCCGAGCCTAGCGCGCACGAACCCTCCTTCCTTGTGACCAGAGCGTGGCCGACGCCGGACGCCGGTGTATCGTGCCCCCCGGCAAGAAAGGAAACACCCATGACGACCAGGCTCTCGATCGTGAACGGACCCAACCTCAACCTGCTGGGCGTGCGCGAGCCGCACATCTACGGCTCGACGACGCTGGACGCGATCGAGAAGAGCTGCCGCGATTTCGCGGCCTTCCTGGGCGTCGAGCTCGACTTCAGCCAGTCGAACCACGAGGGCGTGCTGGTCGACACGATCCAGGCGGCCCGCGGCAAGTCCAAGGCGCTGATCCTCAACCCGGCCGGCTACTCCTTCACCTCGGTGGCGCTGTTCGACGTGCTCAAGACCTTCGAGGGACCGATCGTCGAGGTCCACATCTCCAACATCCATGCCCGCGACGAGCTGCACCGCCACTCCAAGCTCTCGGCGGCGGCGACCTCGGTGATCTGCGGGCTGGGGCCCTACGGCTATATCGTCGCCATGCAGGCGGCGGTGCGCAGCGTGGGCAAGCTGCCGTCCAGCCTGCCCGCGCCGATCGCGATGGGGCCGGTCTAGGCGAGACTCTTTTTAAAGAACGCGATCGTGCGCTCCCACGACAGCTTGGCGGCGGCCTCGTTGTAGCGGGGCGTCGAGTTGTTGTGGAAGCCGTGCTGCGTGCCCGGATAGACGAACACTTCGTAGGGCACGCCGGCCGCCTTCAGCGCCGCCTCGTAGGCCGGGTACATCGAGTTGATGCGCTCGTCGTTCTCGGCGAGCTGCACCAGGAGCGGCGCCTTGATCTGCGGCACCGACGCCGTCTCGGCCGCCGCACCGTAGTAGGGAACGCCCGCCTGCATGTCGGCGCCGAGCGCGGTCGCCAGCCAGTTGGTCGTGCCGCCGCCCCAGCAGAAGCCCGTGACGCCGAGCTTGCCGGTCGACATGGGATGCGCCTTGAGGAACTTTGCGCTGTTCAGCATGTCGGTCCTGAGCTTGGGCTGCTCCAGTTTGGCCTGCAGCGCACGCCCGTCGTCGTCGTTGCCGGGATAGCCGCCGACCGGGAACAGCCCGTCCGGCGCCAGTGCCAGGAACCCCTCGGTCGCGGCGCGGCGCGCGACGTCCTCGATATAGGGGTTGAGCCC
>CAYRBQ010000080.1:0-10697 GCA_964422305.1 uncultured Reyranella sp.
GCGCTATGCCGAGGCGCTGAACGCGCTGGCCGACGATCGCGGCGTCGGCGCGGTTCTCGCCATGAACGTGCCGACCGCGCTCACCTCCTCGGTCGAGGCGGCGCGCGCCGTCGCCGGCGCGGCCGGCGCCAAGGTCGTGCCGGTGATCGGCTGCTGGATCGGCGGGCCCGAGGCGCAGGCGGGACGGCAAGTGCTTCACGAGGTCGGCATCCCGGCCAACGACACGCCGCTGCGCGCCGTGCGCGGCTTCATGCACATCGTCGAATACCGCCGCGGCCAGCGCGCCCAGCAGCGCACGCCGCCGTCGGTGCCGGAGGGGCGCGCCGATGCCGACCTCGTCCGCTCGATCGTGCAGGGCGCGCTCGCCGAGAAGCGCTGCATCCTGACCGAGCCCGAGGCCAAGCGGATCCTCGCGGCCTACGGCATCCCCGTGGTGCAGACCGAGGTGGCGTTCGACGCCGAGGAGGCGGCCGCCGCGGCATCGCGCATCGGCTTTCCGGTGGCGGTCAAGATCCTGTCGCGCGACATCACGCACAAGAGCGACGTGGGCGGCGTCGCCCTCGACCTCGTCTCCGAGCAGGCGGTGCTCGATGCGGTGCGCGAGATGACGGGCAAGATGCTGGTCCTGGCCAACAAGGCGCGCATCGACGGTTTCGTGGTGCAGCCGATGGTGCGCCGGCCGCATGCGGTCGAGCTGATCCTGGGCGCGGCCGAGGATCCGGTGTTCGGGCCGATCATCCTGGTCGGCCACGGCGGCGTGGCCGCCGAGGTGGTGGACGACAAGGCACTGGCGTTGCCGCCGCTCGATCCGGTGCTGGCCGAGGACGCGCTCTCCCGCACGCGCGTCGACCGGCTGCTGCGCGGCTATCGCGATCGTGCGCCGGCCGACCGGGCGGCGGTGGGCGAGGTGATGATCCGGCTCTCCCGGCTCATCGCCGACGTCGGCGAGATCGCCGAGCTCGACATCAACCCGCTGCTGGTCGATGCCGAGGGCGTGGTGGCGCTCGATGCGCGCGTCGTCGTGCATCAGCCGGTCAAGGGGCAGGAGCGGGCGGCCCGCTTCGCCATCCGGCCCTATCCGGTCGAGCTCGAGACCGAGGTCGAGCATCGCGGCGAGCGCCTGCGCATCCGGCCGATCCGGCCCGACGACGAGCCGATGCTGCTGGCCTTCACGCGACGGCTGTCGCCGGAGGACGTCCGCATGCGCTTCTTCGGCCCGATCCGCGAGATGAGCCACGAGATGGCCGCGCGGCTGACGCAGATCGACTACGACCGCGAGATCGCCTTCCTGCTGCTCGACGGCAGGGAGCTGATCGGCATCGGTCGCCTGGTCGCCGACCCCGGCTTCGAGCAGGCCGAGTTCGCGCTCACCGTGGCTTCCGACAGACAGGGCAAGGGCTATGGCGCGCTGCTGCTCCATCACGTGCTGCGCTACGGCAAGTCGCGCGGCATGAAGCGCGTGATAGGCCACGTGCTGCGCGAGAACGACAAGATGCTGGGTCTCGCCAAGCATCTCGGATTCCGGCGCGAGGCCGGCCGCGCGGGCGAGCCCGACTTGCGGGTGGTGAAGTCGCTTTCCCAGGTGTGAGGGGACGAGTGTAACTTTTGTTTTGTCGCGGTCTCTGAACTGAGGCAAAAGAATGGCGACCTGCCAATAGGTTAGCGCGAATTATTCAGATGGCGTCGAGGAAGAACAGAAGCGGGAAGGCGAACAGAAGGAGTCCGAAGGCTCCCGCCGGCCTTTCCGAGCGCCTCGGAGTTCGCCTTGGCGCCGTCGTCACAGGTCTCCGGTCGCGCCGTCTGCTGGCCATCGTCGTGGCGGTGGTCCTGGCCTTTGCCGCCAGCCTGGTCGGCGGCTACTGGCTCGCCAAGAAGCTCGACACGCTCGACGGCGACAGGATCGTCCGCGACACGCTCGAGGACATGCGCCGCGGTGCGCAGTCGGGCACGACGCCGGAGCAGCGCTACGCCCGCATCGAGGACCTGCCCGAGTTTCCCAAGTACACGGAAGCCGAGCCCGGCAAGCCGCGCCCGACCCTCGAGGAGAAGGCGCGGCCGGCCAAGCCGCCGCAGGTCGCCGCGGCCGCGACGGCCGAGCTGGCGTGGCGCCGCTACGCCGTGCCGTTCCGCGATCTGAACAGCAGGCCGCTGGTCGCCATCGTGATCGACGACGTCGGCCTCGACCGGCCGCGCTCGAGGCGGGCGTGGGAGCTGCCGGGACCGATGACCATGTCGTTCCTGCCCTATGCCAGGGATCTCGGCGAGCAGGCCCGCGCGGCGCGGGCCAGGGGTCACGAGCTGATGCTGCACCTGCCGATGCAGCCCAGCGGCGGCAACGATCCGGGGCCCGGAGCCCTGCTGGTCTCCCTGTCGGACGCCGAGCTGCGCCAGCGCACCAATGCGGCACTCGACAGCTTCTCGGGCTTCGCCGGCGTCAACAACCACATGGGCAGCCGCTTCACCGCCTATAAGCCCGGCATGGAGACGGTGCTGAAGCAATTGAAGCCGCGCGGCCTGATGTTCCTCGACTCGCGCACGACGGCGCAGTCGGTGGGCGACCAGACGGCGCACGAGCTCGGCGTGCCCTCGATCGTGCGCCACGTCTTCCTCGACGACGAGGAGAGTGTCGAGGCGGTGCGGCGCAAGCTTGCCGAGGCCGAGGCGGTGGCGCGCCGCCAGGGCTTCGTGGTGGCGATCGGCCATCCGCACGAGGCGACCCTGCAGGCGCTGCAGGAATGGCTGCCCACCGTGCAGGGCAAGGGTCTGGCGCTGGCGCCGGCCACCGCCGTGTTGCGCAAGCGCAACGGTTGGGATTGAGTCGGCGCCAACGAAAGCGTTGGAGGAAGCAAGTGCGTTACCAGAAGCAGGCGATGATCGTGGCCCCGCAGCCGGAGCCGACGGAAGCGGGGGCCGACGTGCTGCGCGAGGGCGGCAACGCCGTCGACGCCGGCATCGCCTGCGCGCTGGTCCAGGGCGTGGTCGATCCGCTGATGTGCGGTATCGCGGGCTTCGGCTCCTGCGGCATCTACATGCCGGGCAAGAAGTTCCACGGCTACATCGACGCCCATGCCCCGGCGCCGCTCGGCGCGAAACCCGACATGTGGGCCAACCTGATCGAGAGCGAGGCGCGCGACGGCTACGGCTTCATCCTGCAGGGCCGGGTGAACGACATCGGCTACAAATCGATCTGCGCCCCGGCCAACCTCAAGATGTACTACGAGGCGCACAAGGAGCACGGGAAGCTCCCGTGGTCGCGCATCGTCGAGCCCGCCATCGCCTGGGCCGAGGGCGGCTGGACGGTGCGGCCGCACGTCCACTACTGGTGGAGCGACGACGGCGCCTTCGGCCGCGCGCCCAACCACGAGCGCACGAACTTCACCAAGGCCGCCCGCGACCTCTATTGCCGCGACGACGGCACGCCCAAGAGGGTGGGCGACCGGGTGGTGAACCGCGACTACGGCCAGACCCTGCGCGCCATCGCCAAAGGCGGCGCGGACGTCTTCTATACGGGCGAGATCGCCGCCGCGATCGCCGAGGACATGAAGAAGAACGACGCGCTGCTGACGGCCGAAGATCTCAAGGCCTGGAAACCGGTGCGCAATCCGCCGCTGTGGGGCGACTATCGCGGCTACAGGGTCTCGACCAACCAGCCGCCGGGCGGCGGCGTGATGCTGCTCGAGATGCTGAACATCCTGGAGAATTTCGATCTCCGCGGCATGGAGCACGGCTCGACCGAGTATCTGCGGGTGGTCAGCGAGGCCATGAAGCGCGCCACCATCGACAAGGACGCCCATGTCGGCGATCCGAAGTTCGTGACCGTGCCGGTCGATCGCCTCACTTCCAAGGCCTACGCCAAGGAGATGGCCGGCGAAATCCATGCCGGCGTGATGGCCAGGGTCCCGCGCTTCAACTCGGGCGCCGTCTCCAAGGACACCACGCACATCTCCGTCCTCGACCGGGACGGCAACTGCTTCTCCATGACCCACTCGCTCGGCATGCCCTCGGGCGTCGTCACGCCGGGGCTGGGCTTCATGTACAACGGCTGCATGGGCGTGTTCGATCCGCGGCCGGGTCGCGCCGGCTCGATCGCGCCGGGCAAGGCGCGCTTCAGCTCGGTCGTGCCCTCGATCATCTTCAGGGACGGCAAGCCGCACCTGATCATCGGCGCGCCGGGCGCGACGCAGATCGCCATGGGCGTGCTGCACGTGATCCTGAATGCGCTCGACTTCGACATGACCATGGTCGAGGCCGTGAGCGCGCCGCGCTTCTCGGCGACCTCCGACACGATCGACATCTCCAATCGCATCCAGGGCAGGGTGGAGCGCGAGCTGCAGGGCAAGGGCTATCCCGTCGTCCGCAGCCCGTTCGGCTTCGGCTTCGCCGCGGTCCATGCCATCCGCATCCACGAGGACGGGCTCGACGGGGGCGCCGACCCCGGCCACGACGGCGTGGTGATCGCGGTCTAGAGAGGCGGCAAGTCGGGCGGCGGCCGCCGGAAACGGGTCGCCTGCTCGAAGGCGTAGGCGAAGCGAAGCAGCTTCGCCTCGCTCCAGGCGGGGCCTGAGAAGGTAAGCCCGATCGGATAGCGCGGCGTCGACCGGCCTTCGACGCCCGAAACGAACCCGGCCGGCACCTGCACGCTGGGGTAACCGGGCTTGGCGGCGATCGCTGCCCCATGGGCCGCGGGAAAGATCACCGCGTCGAGCTTGTGCCGCCGAAAGTAGGGATCGAGGCCCCGCGTCTTGGCCGCGAGAAGATCCATGGCCCGTGCGGACCGGTACTCGAGCTCCGACAGGTCTCCCCTGGTCGCCTCGGCGGCCAGCGCGAGGTCCTGGCTGAAGCGCAACGCCTTCTTCGGGTGCGCCCTGTTGAAGGCGACGATGTCCGCGAGCGTCTTCATCTTCGTGCCCGTCGCCCAGTCGCGCAGGTAGAGGTTGAGGTCGTGCTTGAACTCGTAGAGGAACACGATCGGTGGCGTGGCGAGCTGGCCCTTGCGCGGACTGAGCGGATTGGTGTTGAGCACGTTCATGGTCGTGCCCGGCCCGCCGACCCAGCCAGCCGTCGGGATGTTGGCGCGCACCAGCGTGGCGCCGAGATCCTGCAGCGCCTCGAACGCGCGCGCCATCACCGCCTTGGCCCTGGCCGGCAGCTTGCCGAAATAGACGTCGTTGAGGGGGTCGTGGGGGTCGGACGGCAGGCCGATGCGAGCCCCCTTGAGCGCATCCTTGTCGAGGCCGGCCGTGTAGTCGGCGGGGCGCTTGAGCTGACGCGTCGCGGGATCGAGCGGGTCACGCGCGGCGAGCACGTTCAGCAGGATCGCCGAGTCGCGAACCGTACGGGTGAGGGGACCGGCGGTGTCCTGACTGTGCGAGATCGGCACGACGCCGGCGCGGCTGATGAGGCCGACGGTCGGCTTGACCGTGACCAGGCCGCTCTGCGTCGCCGGATTGAGCAGCGAGCCCGATGTCTCCGTGCCGATCGCCGCGGCACAGAAGCCCGCCGCGACCGACACGCCCGAGCCGGCGCTCGACCCGCCCGGCAGCACGACCGGGATGCCGCGCTCGTCGAGCAGGTCGGGCGCGTAGGCGTTCTTCACCTGGCCGCCGGCGGAGCTGTAGCCTGACGGCATGTCGACGGTCAGGATGTTGGCGAACTCCGTCAGGTTCACCTTCCCCAGGATCACCGCGCCCGCCGCACGCAGTTGCTTCACCAGCGTGGCGTCGTCGCGCGCGCGCGCGTCCTTAAGCGCCAGCGAGCCCGCCGTGGTGTGCTGCTTGTCGCCGGTGGCGATGTTGTCTTTGAGCAGGATGGGCACGCCCGCGAGTGGCCGCGCCGCCGAAGGCTTCAGCCCGTCGAGGCCGCGCGCGATCATCAGCGCGTCGGGATTGACCTCCCTTACGGAATTAAGCTTGGGGCCGCCGCGGTCATAGGCCCTGATTCGCGCGAGGTAGGTCTTGGTCAAGGTGCTGGCGGAGGTTCGGCCGCTCTTCAGGGCCGCGATGACGTCGCTCAGGGATGAGTCGGGCTTCATGGCGCCTTTTATACCGGCATTGTCCGCTTCTGGTGGGCGCGCCCCACCTTCGCGGCCTCGGGATCGTGGCCGGCGATGACGCGCACGCCCTCGTCGAGGCTGGCGGCGATGGAGGCGGGCGTGGCGCCCTCCAGGAAGGCGAGCTTGTTCCGGCGGGCCGCCGCGAACACCCGCGCACGGGCCCGTTCCATTTCGGGCGGGTAGGGCCGCTTGGGCGGGGTCGTGTAGCCCAGCGCGAGGCTCAGATCGCCCGGTCCCAGCTCGGCGAAGCCCAATCCAGGCACCGACAGGATTTCCTCGCAGTTGGCGACGCCGGGCGGGCTCTCGATCTTGACGCCGAGCAGCAGTTCGCCGGCCGGATTGAGCGGCCAGGGATCGCAGCGGTTCAAATATTCAACGGTATCAATGCCCCAGACCGGCGCGGCGGTCGGCTCCGAGCCTCGGCCGCGCGTGCCGACGCCCAACTTGCCAATGCCTGCTTTGTTGTGCGGGAAGCGGCAGGCCGCCACGAACTCCCGGACGGCGTCGGCGGACTCGGCCTGGCAGAGCAGGATGCCGTGCACGCCGCGGCCCAGGATCTGGCGGAACTGCCAGGCGTTGAACCTGACATTGGCGCCGTCGGTGCCGTTGACCGGCGCCTCGACGATCACGGCCGGCGTGCGATGCCCGGAGGCGGTCGGGCCGCCATCGACCAGGCCGCGCATGTACTCGGCGAGGCCGGTCATGTCGAAGGCGCCGTGCTCCATGCCGACATTGATGTAGTCGGCCCAGGTCCTCGCATCCTTGCGGCCCTGCTCGTAGGTCAGCACGTGGCCGGTGTGCGGCCCGTCGTAGTAGATCGCCTGGTCCGCTTCCAGAAGCTCGATGGCCCGGTTGATGCGGTTTGCCATGCGGTTCCCTCCGATTGCCCGCTCCGAGCTTAGCCCTAGGATGGCGCCAAAAGGGAGGACAAGCATGACAAGGCCAACAGGCATCGGACGGCGTCTTGCACTCGTCTTCGCGACACTGCTGGTCTCGACGGCGGCGCAGGCCCAAGCCAATTACCCCGACAAGCCGATCCGCATGATCATCGCCTTCGCGGCCGGCGGCCCCACCGACGTGGTCGGCCGCCTGCTGGCGCCGCGACTCTCGGAGATCCTGGGCCAGCAGGTGATCGTCGAGAACAAGCCGGGCGCCACCGGCAACATCGGCACCGCGATGGTCGCTGCCGCCCCGCCCGACGGCTACACGATCCTGTTCAGCGCCTCGACCATGGCCATGGCGCCGGCACTCTACGGCGACAAGCTCGGCTACGACCCGGTGAACGGCCTGCAGGCCATTGCCTATGTCGCGAGCGTGCCCCTGATCCTGCTGACGCCGATGGACGGCGCCAAGAGCACGCAGGAACTCGTCTCCATGCTGCGCAAGGATCCGGGCAAGTATTCCTACGCCTCGTCGGGCAACGGCGGCATGATCCATCTCGCGAGCTATCTCTTCGCTGTCCGCGCCGGCGGTGACGCGCTGCACGTGCCTTATCGAGGCTCCGCGCCGGGCATGGTCGACATGATCGCCGGCCGCCACGGCTTCCAGATCGACACGCTGCAGTCGAGCAAGGGCTTCATCGACGGCAACAAGGTGCGGGTGATCGGTGTGGCCGCAGACAAGCGGCTGAAGCAGCTTCCCGACGTGCCGACGATCAAGGAGGCCACGGGCTTCGACTACTCGATCAACACCTGGTACGCGGCCTATGCACCGGCCAAGACGCCACGGCCGATCGTCGACAAGCTGAATGCCGCCTTCAACAAGGCGCTGAAGCATCCCGACATGATGAAGAAGGCCGACGAGCTCGCCATCGAGCTGATCGACTCGACGCCGGAGCAGGCCAAGAAGTTCTACGACGATCAGATGGCCTTCTGGGATCCGATCATCAAGAAGTCGGGCGCCAAGCCGGAGTAGCGCCAGAACAGCAAGCTGCGGAGAGAATCATGATCAAGTTCTATTACAACCTCGCGCCGAACCCGATGAAGGTGGCGCTCTGCCTCGAAGAGATGGGCCTGCCTTACGAGCTCGTGCCGATCGACTCCCGCAAGGGCGAGCAGCATGCACCGTCATTCATGGCCATCAATCCCAACGCCAAGGTGCCGGCCATCGTCGACGGCGACGAGACGGTGTTCGACAGCAATGCGATCCTGCTCTACCTCGCCGAGAAGACCGGCAGGTTCTTGCCGTCCAAGCGTGGCGAGATGCTGTCCTGGCTGATGTTCGTGGCATCGGGCATCGGTCCTTACTCGGGCCAGGCCGTGCACTTCCGCAACTTCGCGCCGGAGCCCAAGGAATATGCGGCCAACCGCTACACGTTCGAGGCGCAGCGCCACTGGGGCATCCTCGAAGCTCGCCTCGGCAAGCACAAGTTCATGTGTGGCGAAGCCTACAGCATCGTCGACATGGCGGTGTGGGGCTGGTCACGGCTGCTGCCTGTCGTGCTTGGCCCCGAGGCGCCGAAGCAGTTCCCGAACCTGCAGCGTCATCTCGCCGAGATCAGCGCGCGGCCGGCGGCGGTTCGCGCGCTTGCCCTGAAGGACAAGCACACCTTCAAGAGCGAGATGGACGACGCCGCGCGTCTCGCGATGTTCCCGCATCTCGGCAAGAAGGTCGCCTAAGCGGGAACTACATCATCCCCGGCGCGCCGAGGTCGGTGCCGTCGATCATGCGGCTGTAACGGAACGGGTGCGGATCGACGATCGGCGGATCGCCGGCCACGATGTCGGCGGCCAGCCGCCCCGCGCCAGGACCGATGCCGAAGCCGTGGCCGGTATAGCCGGTCGAGAGATAGAGGCCGGGCACGGGATCGACGGCCGAGATCACCGGGATGCCGTCGGGCGTCGAGTCGATCAGGCCGCCCCAGGCATGGGCGATCTTCAGCCCCTTCAGCTCCGGATAGTGCTTGCCGAGCGTCGTCAGTCCTTCCTGCACGAGGCGCGGATCGGCGGGCGGATCGTAGGTGCGCTGGCGCTCGAACGGCGAGACCCTGTCGAACGACCAGTTGGCGAGGCCTTCCGCGCCGCTGAAGAACGAGGGCTTCAGCGCGAAAGTCAGGCCCTTGTAGCGCTTGACCGCCGTCGGCAGGAATTGCCGGGCATAGAGCAGGCCCTGCAGCGAGAGGTCGACCGTGCCGCGCCCGCCGAGGCCCACCGTGTAGCCGCCGTCGAGGCGGCGGCGGATCGTGACGTCGGGCATGGAGAGGCCGCCTTCGGTCACCTGCGGTGCCTCTGTGGTCGCGAACGAGGTCGAGCGCACGCCGGCCTGCGGCAGGCGCAGACCATGACGGCGACAAAAGAGCGAGCTCCATGCGCCGCCGGCGCACAGCACGGCCTGGGTGCGGATACGCCCCTGCTCGGTGATGACGCCGGCGACCCTGCCGCCCGCGATATCGAGACCACGCGCCGCGCAATTCTGGTGGATCGTCGTGCCGAGCTTGCGCGCGGCTTCGGCAAGCGCGGGCGAGGCGAGGGACGGCTCGCCGCGGCCGTCGCCCGGTGAATGCACGCCGCCGATCCAGTCGGGAACGCTGCCGGGCGTCATCGCCTTGGCCTCGGCGGGCGAGAGGATGCGGCTGTGCATCTGGTACTCGCGGGCGCGCAGGGTCCATTCCTCCCATTGCGCGAAGTCCTCGCGGCGTGTCGTCACGTAAAGGAGGCCGGTATGGCGGAAGCCGGTTTCCGCACCCAGCTCGGCGTTGAGGCCCTTCCAGATCTCGAGGCTTTTCATGGCGAGCGGCAGCTCGCGCAGGTCGCGGTGCTGCTGGCGGCACCAGCCCCAGTTCCGGCTGCTCTGCTCGCCGCCGACCACGCCCTTGTCGAGCAGCGCGACCTTGTGACCCTTCTTCGCCAGCGCGTAGGCCGCCGACGTGCCCGCGATGCCGGCGCCGATCACGACGACATCGGCGGCTTCGGGCAGCTTGGTGTCGCTGATCACGGGCTGGACGGGCGGGGACATCGGTTTTTCCTGACGAACGCGGGCAGATTCGCACTCTAGCCCACGCTTTACGCCATGGAAGCCGGCGCGGTAATTTCCGCGTCGAAAGGGAGTTCCGAAATGGACCTGACATTCGGCAAGGAAGAGTTGGCCTTCCAGAAGGAAGTGCGCGACTGGCTGAAGGAGAACCTGACGCCCGAGATCGTGGGCGAGATCAAGGTCGGCCGGAACGCCTACATGCCGAAGGAGCGCCTGATCGACTGGCAGAAGCGCCTGGCCAGGAAGGGCTGGCTCTGCACCGGCTGGCCCAAGGAATTCGGCGGTCCGGGCTTCACCACGACGCAGAAGTATATCTTCGAGATGGAGATGGCGAAGGCCGGCGCCCCCGGCACCTCGCCGTTCGGCCCCAAGATGTGCGCGCCGGTGATCATGAAGTACGGCTCGGACGAGCAGAAGAAGCGCCATCTGCCGCCGATGCTGAACTCCGACCTGATCTGGTGCCAGGGCTACTCCGAGCCGGGCTCCGGTTCGGACCTCGCGAGCCTGCGCACCAAGGCGGTGCGTGAAGGCGACCATTACATCGTGAACGGCCAGAAGACCTGGACGACGCTCGCCCAGACCGCGGACTGGATCTTCTGCCTGGTGCGCACCTCGAACGAGGGCAAGCCGCAGGAGGGCATCTCCTTCCTGCTGATCGACATGAAGACGCCGG
>CAYRBQ010000081.1:0-10579 GCA_964422305.1 uncultured Reyranella sp.
GTGCGCAGCTCGACGCCGGCGCGGATCGCCGCCGGCCAGTAGGTGATGTCGGTGCTGGCCTTGGCACCCTGGGCGCAGCCCGGCGTGCAGTGGCCGAGGTTGATGCAAGGCGCGCGGCCCTCGTACTCGACCGTGGCGATGGCGGAGTCGGACGGCCACCAATGCCAGCCGAGCTTGTTCAAGGCGCGGCCGAAGCGTTGTCCCGACTTGCCGAGCGGCAGCGGTGGCATCGGCGGCTGGTGCAGCGGATAGGCGGGATCGCCGGCGAGGCCGGCGACCCCCATCATGCGGTCGTTCTCGGCGAAGAACGGCTCCAGCGTCTGGTAGTCGACCGGCCAGTCGTCGGCCACGCCGTCGAGCGTCTTCACGCGGAAATCGGACGGATGCAGGCGCGGATAGTGCGCCGTGTACATGATCGTGCTGCCGCCGACGCCGTTGAAGTTCACCACCTTGATCGGTGAGTTGGCGTCGTTGATCGGATAGTCGGTCGGGCGATTTCGGCGGTTGGGATTGATGGCGAAGTCGCTGAACAGCCGCGCCTCCCAGTCGCGCCCGTTGGTCGGGTAATCCGTCGGCTTCACCCAGTCGCCCTGCTCGAGGCAGAGAATCCGCATCTTGGTGTCGGCGAGGCTCCATGCCACTGCTGCACCCGAGGCGCCGGAGCCGATGATCAGGACGTCGACCTTGTCGTTCATTGTCTTCCTTTAGCGAGCGAGACGCCGGCTGATGGCGTCCGCGGCGAGCCGGTGGCCGCGCGGACTCCAGTGTCCGTCGTTCGTGAAGTGATAGCCGAGCGGCGCGCCTCCGGCTTCGAAAAATGGCCGCAGGTCGAGGACATCGATGTCGCGGCTTTGGAGCGCGGCCACGAAGGCGCGGTGCAGCCTGTCCTCCACGGCACGATTGTCGCCCACCCAGAGCGCGCGCGAGGGGATCAGCACCACCAGCAGCCCGTATTGCCTGGCGAGCGCCTGCAGCCGGTCCGCCGCCGTCGCGACGAGAGCCGGGTCGTCCTCGTGGCGGGCGATGCCTTCGAGGTTGGGCACGACGAGGCCTGACCGCACCGCTGCATCGCGCAGCCATGGCGTCCGGTGGACCACCGTGGTGAGCAGCACGTAGGCCGCCGAATGCCGCGCCAGCCAGCTCTTGAGGTCGAAGCCGCTGCCGGAGCCCGCGACGGCGGGCGTTGCTCCATAGTCGCGGAGGTCAGTCTCCATGCTGACTGCGACCACCACCTGACCGATCTTGGCCCCGAGCGTGCGGGCATAGGCGAGGAGGGCGGCGTAGCCGTCGATGTCCGTGGGCGCTGACACGTTGAAGGTACGTCGGCCGGTCAAGCCTTGGACGAGATCGGAGAAGCGCTCATCCGTCGTAACGCCCCAGCCCCAGGCGACCGAATCGCCCACCACGATGATGTCGGAGTCTGTCGCCGTCGCGATGTCGTTGTCGTCACGCAATCCGTGCCGGTTGATGCGGACCAGGACGTCGAAGTCGCCGGTATTCTTGGCCTGCCGGGCCTCCGTTCCGGGCGCGCCGAGGGCGAGGTCGCCTACGTGATGGGAGAAGTCGAATTGGCCCGAGGGGTCGAAGCCCGGCAGGAGGAGGCGGGTCGCTCCTTCGGCGAGCCCGATCCCGAGCACGGCGGAGAGCAGGATCAGCAGGGCCGTGGCGGCGGGCCGGGCCGGCTTCGGGCGGGTTTCGGATCGCGACAATCGGGGGCTGGCTTCGGCGGTCATGTTCGCGCAAGACTGGCGGCAAGATACCAGCCGAGGAAGAGCCTTCCCATGCCCGACACCGCCACCCTTGCCAGCAGGCCTGCCGCCGCCCGGACGGAGCATTTCGACGTGCTGATCGTCGGCGCGGGCATTTCCGGCGTCGGAGGCGCCTACCACCTCACGAAGCAAAGCCCGGGCAAGACTTTCGTGGTGCTGGAGACGCAGGAAAGCTTCGGCGGTACCTGGCTCACCCACAAGTATCCCGGCATCCGCTCGGACAGCGACCTCTACACGTTCGGCTACCGCTTCAAGCCCTGGACCGGCAAGCCGATCGCGACGGCGCACGAGATCCGCACCTATATGAACGAGGTGATCGAGGAGAACGGCCTCGCTCGCCACATCCGCTACCGCCATCACATCGAGACGGCCTCCTGGTCGAGCGAGGACAAGCTCTGGACGGTAGAGGGCGTGCGCACCGACACCGGCGAGGCAATCCGCTTCACGACGAACTTCCTCTGGATGTGCCAGGGCTACTATCGCCATTCCGTCGGCTACACGCCGGAATGGAAGGACATGGACGCCTTCAAGGGCCGCATCGTCCACCCGCAGACCTGGCCGGAGGACCTCGACTATGCCGGCAAGAAAGTCGTCGTGATCGGGTCGGGGGCGACTGCCGCGACCGTGATCCCAGCCATGGCCGACACCGCCGGCCACGTCACCATGCTGCAGCGCTCGCCGACCTATTTCATCCCGGCGCGCAACGCCAACGATCTCGCCGACACGCTGCGCCAGCTCGAGGTCGACGAATCGTGGATCCACGAGATCGTGCGCCGCCGCATCCTGCACGACCAGGCGGTGTTCACACGCCGCTCCTTCGAAGAGCCGGAGAAGGTGAAGGAGGAGCTGCTGGCCGGCGTCCGCGCCTATATCGGCCCCGATCATCCGCTCGATCCGCACTTCCTGCCGAGCTACCGGCCGTGGCGGCAGCGCATCGCCTTCGTGCCGGACGGCGATCTGTTCCGCGCCATCCGCAAGGGCAAGGCCTCGGTCGTCACCGACGAGATCGATCGCTTCGTGCCCGAGGGCATCCTGCTCAAGTCGGGCAAGGTGCTCGAGGCTGACATCATCGTCACCGCCACGGGCTTCGATCTCAGCGTGATGGGCGACATCGCCTTCGCCGTCGACGGCAAGCCGCTCGACTTCGCCGACACCGTGACCTACCGCGGCATGATGTTTACCGGCGTGCCCAACATGGTCTGGGTGTTCGGCTACTTCCGCGCGAGCTGGACCCTGCGCGCCGATCTCGTGGCGGACTTCGTCTGCCGGCTGCTCGGTCACATGGAAAGCAAGCAGGCGCGCAAGGTCGAGGTGGCTTTCCGGCCCGAGGACAAGGACATGAAGATCCTGCCCTGGATCGATCCCGAGAACTTCAACCCGGGCTACCTCATGCGCGGCATCCACCTCCTGCCCAAGCGTGGCGACAAGCCGGAGTGGCAGCACACGCAGGACTACTGGGGCGAGAAGAACGTCTTCCCCGCGATCGACCTCGACGACAGGGCCTTCGTGTATGGCTGAGGCGACGGGACACAGGAATGCTCGCGGCGTCATCGCGGCGGGCGCCATCGGCAATGTCCTGGAGTGGTACGATTTCGCGGTCTATGGCTACTTCGCCGCCGCGATCGGCCGCGCCTTCTTCCCGAGCGAGGATCCGGTCGCGCAGGTGCTCGCGGCCTTCGGGATCTTCGCCGTCGGATTCCTGATGAGGCCGGTCGGCGGTGCCGTGATCGGCACGATCGGCGACAAGCTCGGCCGGCGGGCGGCGCTCACCGTCTCGGTCGCGGCGATGGCCATCCCGACCTTCCTGGTCGGCGTGCTGCCGGACTACCAGGCGATCGGCATCGCGGCGCCGATCCTGCTCACCGTGCTCCGCATGGTGCAGGGCCTGTCGGTCGGCGGCGAGTACACGACCTCGATCATCTTCATCATCGAGCATGCCCCGGCCAATCGCCGCGGTCTGATCGGCGCGCTGGGCTGCTGCGGCGCGGTCGCGGGCATCCTGCTGGGCTCGGCCACCGGCGCCTTGCTGGCCTCGCTGATGAGTGAACAGGCGCTGGAGAGCTGGGGCTGGCGCATCCCGTTCCTGCTGGGGTTGGTCGTCGGCGTCGCCGGCGTCGTGCTGCGGCGGCACGTGCAGGAGGCGCCGCGCCGGGAGAGCAGGGGCCGCTCGCCACTACTGGACACGGTGCGGAACCACGGGCCGCTGCTCGGACGGCTGGCGGCGCTGTCGGTGTTCAACTCGATCGGCTTTTACCTGATGTTCGTCTACATCGTGAGCTGGCTGCAGTTCGCCGACGGCATCGCACCGGCCAGGGCCCTCGAGATCAACTCGATCAGCATGGTCGTGCTGCTGCCGGTCATGGTGATGATGGGTTGGCTCAGCGACCGCTATGGGCGCCGTCCGGTGATGCTCGCCGCAGCGGGGCTGGGTGTGTTGGGCGCGCTGCCGTTCTTCTGGCTGATGCACCAAAGCGACGTGGCTCTGGTATTGCTGGGCCAGCTCGGCTTCGTCCTTGCGGTCGGCGGTTTCATAGGCGGCCAGCCTGCCATGATGGTCGAGGCCGTGCCGTCGGAGATCCGCTGCACGGCCATTGCGCTGGGCTACAACGTGACGCTCGGCGTCGTCGGCGGCTTCAGCCCGCTGATCGCCACCTGGTTGGTCCAGCGGACGGGCAACGACTTCAGCCCAGCCTTCATGATCATGGTGGCGGCGGCCGTGTCGATCGCCGCCATCCTGAAGTTCGGTGAGACGTACAGGGCGAAGCTCGAGCCCGCCTGACGCCTACTGCAGCTTGATGTTGGCTTCGACGATGAGCTTGCCGAGCAGGTCCCGCTGGCCGGCCATCCAGGTCTTGAACTCGGCCGGCGTGTTGGCGACCAGGTCGGCGCCGGTCGGATCGAGTCGCTCCTTGACCTTCGCGTCCTTGACCGCTTCGGCGATCACGGCCTGCATGCGCTCGACGACGGGCATCGGCGTGCCGGTGGCGGCAAACATGCCGTTCCAGTCGGCGAGGTCGAAGCCGGGATAGCCGCTTTCATTGAGCGTCGGCGCGTTGGGAAACGCGCTGGAACGCTTGAGGCTGGTCACGGCCAGCACGCGGGCGCGGCCGGCGGCCACCGGCGGCCTGATCGAGTTGGTGGTGATGATCACCGAGTCGATCGCGCCGGCGCCGATGTCGCGGGCGGCGTCGGCGCCGCCGCGATAAGGCGCATGGATCAGCTTGATGCCGGCACGGCGCTGCAACTCCTCGCCCGCCATGTGGCCCATGCCCGCTGCGGGCGGCGTGCCGTAGCTGATCGTGCCGGGCTTGGCCTTCGCTGCAGCGATGAACTCCTGGATGGTTTTGGCTTGGAAGTCCTCTTTGATGGCCACGACCTGCGGGAAGCTCGACATCAACGTGACCGGGATCCAGGTCTGCTCGTAGTTGAAGGGCAGGTCCTTCACCAGGTGCGGGTTGGTGAGCTGGTTGGCGGCGTCGATCAGGAAGGTCTGGCCGTCCCGCGGCGCCTGCAGCACGAAGTTTGCGGCGACCACGGCATTGCCGCCGGTGCGGTTCTCGATGATGACCTGCTGGCCCAGGATCTCGCTGGCACGCACGGCGACGTTGCGCGCGACCGTGTCGGCCGCGCCGCCAGCGGCGAAGGCCACGACCCAGCGCACCGGACCCTTCGGCCAGTCGGACTGGGCCCAGCCGTGACGGGCGAGGAAGGGCGCGGCCAAGGGCGCGACAAGGCCCGCGGCGAGAAAGCCGCGACGGGAAACTCCACTCACTGGTCTACTCCAGGAGCTCGGGGACGACCCAAAGCGCGGGCTCGCCGCGGGCAACTCTCTGGACATTGTCGAAGCCGTTGCGCAGGCGGGTGATGTTGCTCTCGAAGGTCGGTCCTGCAAGATGCGCCGTCAGGATGACGTTATTGAGTTGGAGCAACGGATTGTCGGCTGGAGTCGGCTCCTCGTCGAACACGTCGAGGCCGGCGCCGAACAGGTTGCCGGCGGAGAGCGCCGCGGTCATCGCCTTCTCGTCGATCACCGGACCGCGCGAGGTATTCACGATGATCGCCGACTTCTTCATGACGGCGAGCTCGTCCTTGCCGATCATGCCGCGCGTCGAGTCGTTCAGGGGCACGTGCAACGACAGAACGTCGGAGTGCCGCAGGATCTCCGGCAGCAGGCGGAAGCGCACGCCGAGCGCGTCCTCTTCCTCCTCCTTCAGGCGTACGATGTCGTAGTAGTGGACCGTCATGCCGAAGGCCAGGGCAAGCTTGGCGACCTTCTTGCCGATCGTGCCGAGCCCAATGATGCCCAGCACTTTGTTGCGCACCTCGTGCACGGTCGGCGGCGAATTGCCGTGCCAGCGGCCGGCCTTGACGTTGTTGTGCTGGACGATGAGCTGGCGCGACATCGACAGCATCAACAGGATGGCATGTTCGGAGACGGCGACCGAATTGGCGCCTCCGTTGGCGCACAGTGGCACGCCGCTCTTGCGTGCGGCGTCGAGGTCGGCGCGGTCGTAACCCGCGCTCAGCATCTGCACGAGCTTGAGATGCGGCGCCTCCTTGTAGAGCTGTGGCGTAACGTACTGCTGCACGAAGCCGACGAAGTAGTGCGTCCCCGGCAGGGCGGCTTTCTGTTCCGGCGAGTTGTGCAAGGCCTTGATGATCTCGAACCCCTTGGGTGCCAGGTCATCGACCATCGCCAGGCAGTCCTTCGGACCCACGACCAGAATACGCTCAGCCATCACAACGCCTCCGCAGCAACCCGATGTCCCTTGAGGAGCCCGGGCAGCCGCCCCGGCTCCGTGCGGCCCCAGCCGCATTCGGCCGACAGGCCGAAACCGTCGATCGCCCTGCGCGCTGCGACGACACGCGCGCGGTCGCCCGCCGCGTCGTCGTGATGCAGCAGGCCGAGATACAGTCTAGTCCCCGCTGGTCGTTTCCACGCCTTGAGCGGCGCGTAGTAGGCGTCGTCTGTGCGCCCCTTGGGCACCGGAATGTGCAGGAAGTCGACGCGTCGCCTGGTGGCAGCGGCGATGCCTTCCATCATCTCGACGAGAATGCCGGAATCCCTCGGCTGTACAAGATGCTCGTCACGTGGAGAGCCGTAGCAGAGGTGGTAGCCGAGCTCGACGCCGTCCGGCACGGCGTCGCCCAGCCGGCCCAGCATGTCGAAGGTCTGCCTCTTGTAGTGCGGCGGCCGATCCTTGAAATAGCCTTCGAAGGCCAGGACCTCCTGGCAGACATCCCACTGGATCGACAAGTCGGTCGCCGGGATCTCCTGCACGATATTGGCGAGCGCCGCCTTGAGGGCGCGCTCATAGACCCCGAAGTAGGTCTCGCGGGCCGGGCCGCCGACATAGAGATAGCCGCTGGCGTGCGGGGTCGGAAGGCAGACCTGGAAACGCGTGCCGGATGCGATGGCCCCGGAAGCCCGCAGCCGCTTGAAGACTTCCCAGGAGGCGAGCGCCGCCTTGTCGTAGCCGGTCTCGAAGGCGACCGTCGCGGGGTCGACCCCGGCCTTGAAGCGCACCTGCTCGATCTCGCGCACGACCTTGCCGTCCCACTGGACGAACTTGTAGGGCGGCAGGGTCGGATCCAGCTCCATTGCGGGATGATCGAGCAGCATCTGGCGCTGGAAGTAGACCCAGCGCGAGCGCTCGCCGGTCTCGCCGTCTGGCATGCGCTTGAGGTGCTGCCCCAGCTCGGCAGCGAGGGTGCGGAACACCTGCTCGCTGCTCTCGAGCGGGATCGAGCCGATCAGGTGCAGGCGGTCCGTCGTCACCTCAGGCGGCCCGCATCATCGTGTCCGCGATTTTCTCGGCGGTCATCAGGGTCGGGAAGTTGGTGTTGGCGCAGGGCACGACCGGGAAGACCGACGCATCGACCACGCGTAGCCCCTGCACACCGCGCACGCGGCCCTGCGTGTCGACGACCGCCATGGGGTCGTCGTCGCGTCCCATCCGGCAGGTGCAGGAGGCATGCCACACGCCGATCGCGGCCTTGCGCACGAAGGCCTCGAGTGCCTCGTCGTCGGTCATCACCTGGTCGAAGGTGAACCCCTCGACGACGAAATTTTCGATCATGTAGCGTCGAAGCGCAGCCGGCCCGTCGAGCAGGGTGGCGATGAAGCGGGTCAGCAGCTTGTTCTTCGTGCTGACGACGCCAATCTGGCGGACACGATCGCTGTAGGCGGCGGGGAACGGCGCGTCCGAGACCTCCTTCAGCGCATCGGTCATCTGGACGGCGGCCATCAGCTTGAAGCCGCTCATCAGCCGGTCGAGGTCGCGCTTGTCGGAGAGCAGGTTGAACTCGACGATCGGCTCGCTCCGCCAATCACGCGAGGCGAGCTTGACCTGACCGGTCTCCGAGTAGGTCTTGTTGATGAAGGTGAGAAGCGAGGCGATCTGCTCGCCCACCGCATGCCAGGCCGACTTGCTGACCACCGCGACGAACATGTCGCCCTTGGGGATGCCCGGCAGGTTGGAGGAGTAACGTAGGCCGACATGGATGTGCCGGCGGGTATGTTCGCGCAGCCGCGCGCTGCGCCGGATGAACGACGACAGCGCGATGGAAGGATGATCCATGAGGCGCTGGCCCACGCCGGGCAGGGCGGAGACCACGGAAATGCCGAGCTCGGCGAGCTGGCCGACCGGGCCGATGCCGGCCCGCATCAGGTGTGCCGGCGTGTGGATGGCGCCGCTCGACAGGATGATCTCCCTGGCACGGAATTCCTGTTCCTTGCCCTTGACCATGGCGGTGACGCCGACGCAGCGCGTGCCTTCGAACAGCAGGGACTTCACCTGCGTCTCGGTCGAGATCGTGAGGTTGGGGCGCTTGCGGGTCTCGGCATCGAGATAGCCCATGGCTGCGGAGACTCGACGCTCCTCGGCATTGGAGTGGGTGACCGGGAAGTAGCCGTCGACGAATTCGCCGTTCTGGTCGGGCAGGAACTTGAAGCCCCTTTCCTCGAACGCCTTGCCGACGGCTTCGGCATGCCCTGTCCAATGGGCGCGCGGGATGCGGCGCACCGGGATGCGTCCGTCCTTGCCGTGCAGCGGCCCGTCGAAATCGAGATCGCGCTCGACCTTCTTGAAGTAGGGCAGGACTTCGTTCCAGCTCCAACCCGCTGCACCGCGGGTCACCCACTCATCGTAGTCGGTCGGCGCCCCGCGGTTCGCCATCTGACCGTTGATGGAGGAACCGCCGCCCAGCACGCGCGCCTGTTCGTATTTGCGCAGCGGCGGGCGGTTCTCCTGCGGGTTGTTGTGGCTCACGATCTGGGTGTGGACCTTGAGGTCCGTCCAATGAAAGCGCGGGTCGAAATACGCCGTGCCGGAATAGCTGTCGGCGATCTCCTTGGGCTCTTGGCCGGGCGGCGTGTCCTGTCCGGCTTCGCACAGGAGCACCTTGTTGGCGTTCCTGGCGGAAAGCCGATTGGCCATGACCGAGCCTGCCGAACCACCGCCGACGATGATGTAGTCGAACACTTGGCGTTTCCTCGTCCTTATTGGGGCCACGCTAGCACGCCTTTGGGGACCGATGGGGCGAAAGCTATAGCCGCGATGCAACGGCGCCGGTCACGTCTCGTTCAAGCTCTGCCCCAACACAGAGGAGGTAGGGCACCATGAAGCGTTCATTGATCACCCTGGCTCTCGTGGCCGTGGCCGGCACTGCCGGCGCCCAGACCGTGACGCCGCCATCCGCTGGCGGCGCGACCGTGACCCCGCCGAGCGTCGGTTCGGGCACGGTAACGACCCCGCCGGCCAGCCCGGGCTCGGTCACGACCCCGTCGGTGACGCCACCGGCGGCGTCGGCTCCCTCGGTGTCGGTCCCCAACGTCGCCAACGCGCCTCCGCTGCCGAACGCCGAGGGTTCGGCTGCCGCACAGGCGAGGATCACCGCCGACGGCTACTCGAACGTGCAGGGCCTGGCGCGCCAGCCTGACGGTTCGTGGACGGGCAAGGCGATGCGCGGTGGCACGATGGTCGACGTGACCGTCGACGCGTCTGGCAACGTGGTCACCAAGTAGCATCTCGCACTTGCGTCAGAGGCCCGCTCCGCTGCCCGGCGGAGCGGGCCTTTTCGTGTCCGGCCTTGTCCACCCTGCTGAAGCCTGCAATCGTTTTGCAACGCTCAGCGAGGGAGGTTCCGTATGGCGGACACAGCAGCCGCAAATCCTGACGTCGCCACGCCGGAGCTCATGAAGGCGATCTCCGCCGCCTTCAACAGTCGCGATGTCGACCGCATCGTGTCCCACTTCACCGACGACGCCACATTCTGGCTGGCGCGCGGACCCGAGCCGGTCGGCCGCACGCTGAAAGGCAAGGAGGTCATCGCCAAGACGCTCGCAGATCGCTTCAGGGTGATCCCCGACATGCGGTGGGATCACAAGGAATACATCTACGCCGGCAACCGCGCGATCTCCGTCTGGACGGTGAAGGGTAAGGGCGCCGACGGCGAGGACCTCAACTACCAGGGCTGCGATATCTACACGTTCCACGGCGGGAAGATCTCCGCCAAGGACACCTACTGGAAGATCGTCGAGCAGAAGGACCGGCTCTGATGGCCCACGATCTCCTCATCCGTGGCGGCACGGTCGTAGACGGCTCCGGCAGGAAGCGTTTCTCCGCCGACATCGGCATCAAGGACGGCCGCATCGCCGAGATCGGCAAGGTGACGACGGCATCGGCGCGCACGATCGACGCCGATGGGCTGATCGTCTCGCCGGGCTTCATCGACGGTCACACCCACATGGATGCCCAGGTCGCGTGGGATCCATTGGGAAGCTGCTCGTGCTGGCATGGCGTGACGTC
>CAYRBQ010000082.1:0-10571 GCA_964422305.1 uncultured Reyranella sp.
GATCCCGGCGTCATTCAGCCGGGCGATGAAGGGGGCGAGATGGGCGTGCTGGGCTATGCCGACATCGACGTCGAGAAGATGATCGGCAACGACCTCAAGGTCGCTGAGGACTTCGACGCCAAGAAGTTCGTGAACGCGCAGATCGCCGCCGAGTAGCGGCCGTCCGGAACGGAATGAAAAGGGGCGCTGCGGCGCCCCTTTTTCATTTGCAGATGTCGATGCGCGGCGGCGCGTCGAGGACGGTGGCGACCTTCGAGATATCGAGGCAGCGCGAGCCGATCCAGGCCTTGCCCTGCACGAAGATCGCGAACCTGGCGAAGGTCTCGGCCTGCTCCTGCGGCGTCGGGCGGTTGCGGGCCAGCAGCCAGGCCAGGGCATAGACGTTGCCGGTGGCGAAGTCGGCCGAGGCGAGATCGAGGTCCTTCTCCCAGAGCGCGGCGTTCTTCTTGGCCGCCCCCGTCGGCTCGGGCAGGGCGGCCAGCCATGCATGCGCGTTCTGCGCCACGCCGTAGGGCCCGCCGTTCTGGTTGCGCAGCGCCTTCACCTGCTCGGCCATCGCCACGTAATTTTGCCCGCCGATCGTGAGGTTGCCGCAGCCCTGGCGGCAGATTGCGGTGAAGGTCAGGTACTCGGCCAGGATGATCTCGACGTTGCCGTTGTTGTGCTTGCGCCAGGCGCGCGCGAGAGCCCAGCCCTGCGTGAGCTCCGCGCCGGTCCACGGCCGGGCGGCCTGCGGCGTGTCGCGCTCCAGTTCGCCGATCACGGCCTGGGCAGCCGACTGCCATTCGGCGGGAATCTGCGCCGCCGCCGGCGCCGTCCAGAGCAGCGTCAGCAGCAGCATCGAGATCGTGCGTCTCATCGTGCGCTCCCCAACTTGGAGGTCCTAGTATTTCCGGGCCGTCTTGCGATCGCGGCTTTCGTATTGGACGAGATTGTCGGCCCGCATCACCGTGGCGTCGGGCGGCATCAGCCAGCGCATCTGCGCCGGTGCGATCAGGCGGTAGTGGCGGGCATCGTCGAGCGCGGCGCCGACGTCCCAGCAGCTCTCCTCGCCGGTAATCCAGGTCTCCGGCGCGAAGCGGCGCAGGTCGAACGAGGCGGAGTAGGTGCGCAAGGTCTTGCGGCCCTTGTTGAAGTACTCGTGGAAGTACGACATCGCCAGCTCGCGCAGGCTCCGATAGACCGGATCGCGCCAGCGCAGCCAGGCGTGGTTGCTCTTGGAGATGGCGCCCCAACAGCCGTTGCGCCGGAACAGGGCCACGACATGGTCGGCATCGTCCGAGGTCGCGGTGAGGTCCATCAGCAGCGGCGGATCGCCGTGCAGCCAGAGCGCGCAGGCCGCCGCGAAGGCCGCCTCGATACAGTGAGCCTCGCTGTGCCGCAGCACGCCGCGCACCGAGCGCAAGGTGTCGCCGCTCTGCTCGAAGTTGGCGCGCAGGCCGACCACGAATTCCTGGATGCGCTGCGGCGTGCGCAGATCGCCGAGCAGGCGGCCTTCCTCGGCGCTGAGACCGAGTTCACCGGGTGTGGGGCGTTTGCGTCTGCGCATCTACTGCAATTGTGCCGCGACGGGACGCGGCGGGCCAGTGAATGTGGCCGCGAGATGCACAACGGGTCGGTTGGTGGAGCTGAGGGGGATCGAACCCCTGACCTCCTCATTGCGAACGAGGCGCTCTCCCAGCTGAGCTACAGCCCCCTCCGACCCGGAGAACCGCGCGGATAATGGTTGCCGGGCCACCTGTCAAGCAAACCGCCCTATGTTAGCGTCCCGCCCGTGTTTCCGACCGAGAGGTAAGCCAGTGTCCAACGGCAAGAAAGTGGTCCAGTCCGACGCCGCTCCCAAGGCGCTCGGCCCCTATTCGCAGGCCATCGTGGCCGGCGGCATGGTCTATTGCGCCGGCCAGATCCCGCTCGATCCGGCGACCGGCAACCTCGTCGAGGGCGGCATCGCCGAGCAGACCCACCAGGTGCTGAAGAACCTGCGCGCCGTGCTGAGGGCGGCCGGCAGCGACCTCGACCGCGCGGTGAAGACTACGGTGTTCCTGAAGAGCATGGACAGCTTCGCGGCCATGAACGAGGTCTACGGCAAGCCGGAGTATTTCGGCGCGGCCGCGCCGGCGCGCTCGACCGTCGAGGTTGCCCGCCTGCCGCGCGACGTCATGGTCGAGATCGAAGTCGTGGCGCTCGCCTGACATGGGCATGGGCTGCTGACATGGATCCTGTGAGCTGGCTCCTGGCGCTGGGTTCGCTGGCGGTCACGATCTTCCTGATCGCGCATCTGATGGTCGCACTGGTGCTGATCATCCCGACCTGGCGTATCTGTACGCGCGCCGGCTTCTCGGGCGCGCTGTCGTTGTTCCATCTCGTGCCGGTCATTGGCTCGTTCATCGTCATGGGCGTGCTGGCGTTCAGCACCTGGCCCGCCGGCGAAACCGGACCGAGGCGCTGATGGGGGCGGAGGTCGCGGCCCTGACGGGCCTGTTCGGCATCACCAGCGCCTTTGCGCTGATCGGCACGGTGCTCGCCGGCTGGATGGCATGGCGCATCGTCGAGAAGGCGGGGCTGCCGGGGTGGACGGGGCTGGGCTCGATCCTGCTCACGCTGACCGGCATCGGCACGATCGTGCCGTTGATCCTGCTCTGGGTCTTCGCCTTCATGCGCTGGCCGCGCGACGAACCGATCATGGCGACACCCGGCTATGCGCCGCCGCAGCCCGCGCGACCGGCCGGTCCAGCGGGGCCGGCCGCTGTCTTGGCGGCCCCTGCCATCGCGCTGCCCGATGCACGCGGCTGGCGGCTCTCCGGCACGCTCTCCAACGGCGGCACGGTCTCGCTCAATATAGACGGGACCTCGTCCAGCTATGTGCTGACGGGCGGAGCCGGGGATGCGCCGACCGATCTCAGCGTGCCCGATTCCTCGGTGGGCCAGCCTCACGCCAAGCTGCTGGTTTCGGGCCGCCGGCTTGGGCTGGAGGATCTCGGCAGCCCCGGCGGTACCTTCATCGACGGCGCGCGGCTCCTGCCCGATCACGGTCCGCGCGATATCAGCGCCGTCCGCTCGATCCGGCTGGGCAGCGTCGAGCTCACTCTGGTGAGGGCCTGAAGTTGGGCCGGAAATTGGCTTGTGATCGACAATCCATGCCGAGTAGGGTGCGCGCGGCCGGCGCCTGCCGGCATCTTCGGGCGAGGAACTGATGCGTTCGCTGGCGATCCTCATCGACAACATCATCGACATCTACACGTGGATCGTGATCGCCAGCGCGATCATGAGCTGGCTGGTGGCCTTCGGCGTGGTGAACGTCCGCAACCAGTTCATCCGCGTCGTGGTCGACCTGCTGTTCCGGCTGACCGAGCCGGTCCTGCGCCCGATCCGCCGTATCCTGCCCAACCTGGGCGGCGTCGACATCTCCCCTGTCATCCTCCTGCTCGGCCTGTTCTTCGTGCGCAGCCTGCTGTGGGAGTATGTCTGGCCGGCCCTGATCCGCTGAGCGCTGATCCGGCCGATCCCGCCTTCCTTCGCCGCACCTCAGGCGGCGTCACCATCCGGCTGCGCGTGCAGCCCAAGGCGCGTCGCACAGCGCTCGAGCCGACGCCCGAGGGCGCGCTCAAGGCCGCAGTGACGGAAGCGCCCGAGGATGGCAAAGCCAACGCCGCCGTCGCGGCACTGCTGGCCAAGACCTGGCGGCTGCCGAAGTCGACCATCGAGGTCGTGCGCGGCGCGACGGCGCGCGACAAGACGTTGAGCATCGCGGGCGAGCCGGCGTTGCTCGCCGGACGGATCACGGAGTGGGTGAGGGACAATGGCTGAAGCGAAGTTGATCGACGGCAAGTCGTTCGCCGCGGGGCTGCGCCGGCGCGTGGGGGCAGGCGTCGCGGAGCTCGTCGCCGAGGGCAGGTCCCGGCCCGGTCTCGCCACGGTACTGGTCGGCTCCGATCCGGCGAGTCAGGTCTATGTGCGCAGCAAGGGCAAGACGGCCGTCGAGCTCGGCATGGCGAGCTTCGACCACCAGCTCGGCGCCGATGCGAGCGAGCAGGAGTTGCTGGCGTTGATCGCGAAGCTCAACGCCGATCCCACGGTCAACGGCATCCTGGTCCAGCTCCCGCTGCCCAGGCACATCGACACGGCGAAGGTGCTGCTGGCCATCGACCCGGCGAAGGACGTCGACGGCTTTCATCCGGTCAATGTCGGCCGGCTGGGATCGATCGCGGCGGGCGCACCGCTCGACTTTCCCGTTCCCTGTACGCCCTTGGGCTGCTCGATGCTGCTGCAGGATGCGCTCAAGACCCTGAGCGGCGCCAACGCCGTCGTCGTCGGCCGGTCCAATCTCGTGGGACGGCCGGTGGCACAGCTCCTGCTGCGCATGGATTGCACGGTGACGATCACCCACTCGCGCACGCGCGACCTGCCGGCGCTCTGTCGCCAGGCCGATATCCTGGTGGTCGCCATCGGCAAGACCGAGTTCGTGCGCGGCGACTGGGTGAAGCCGGGTGCGGCGGTGATCGACGTCGGCATCAATCGCGTCCCGACGTCGGAAGGAAAGAGCCGGCTGGTCGGCGATGTCGCCTTCGAGGAAGCGAAGAAGGTCGCGGGTCACATCACGCCGGTGCCGGGCGGCGTCGGGCCGATGACGGTGGCTTGCCTGATGTACAACACGCTGCAGTCGGCGCGCCGCGTCGCCGGCCTGCCTTTTGTAGCCGTCTAGTTTTTCGCCATGCCGGCGACCAGCGCCGTCACGTTGTATTGCATCATCTTCTCGTAGGTCGGCGCAGGTCCGTCTGCCTTTGACAGCGCGTCGCTGTAGAGGCGCGGGCCGACCACGCCGCCCGACTCGCGCGCGATCTGCTCGACGAGGTTGGGGTTGCTCATGTTCTCGACGAACAGCGCCTTGATCTTCTGCTCGCGCACCTGCCGGATCAGTGCGGCGACATCCTTGGCCGAGGGCTCGCTCGCCGTGGTGAAGCCGCGCGGCGACTGGAACTGCACGCCGTAGGCCGCCGCGAAGTAGCGGAAGGAATCGTGGCCGGTAATCGCCTTGCGCTTGTCGGCCGGCACCTTGGCGGTCTCCGCCTTCACCCAGCCGTCGAGCTCGGCCAGTCGCTTGTCGAAGGCCTCGGCGCGCTCGCGATAGTGCGCGGCGTTCGCCGCGTCGGCCTCGGCCAGGCCCTTGGCGATGTTGGCGACGTAGCGCCGCGCGCGCCCGACATCCTGCCAGCAATGCGGATCGGGGCCGTGGCCGTGCGAATGCCCATGGCTGTGGCCGGCGGCGATGGTCGGCACGCCGGTCGAGGCCACGACGGTGCGGCCCTTGAAGGGCGCGGCCTTCGCGAGGCGATCGATCCAGCCTTCGAAGCCCAGCCCGTTGCTGACCAGCAGCTTCGCCTCGGCCACGGCGCGCGCATCGGTCGGGCGCGGCTGGTAGGTGTGGGCGTCGATGTCGGCACCGACCAGCACCGTGAGGTCGACCCGATCGCCCGCGATCTCGGCCAGCAAGTTGCCGAGGATGGAGAAGGTGGCGACGGCCTTGATCCGGTCTTGCGCCGTCGTCGGCCGAACGGCGAGAAGGACGGGAGCGGTGGCGAGCAGCGTACGGCGGAGCATTCCGTTATAATATAACGTCAAACTGGAAAGTCGAGCCACAGCGGCTCATGGCCGGTCGCCACGAAGAAGCGCAGCAGGTCGGTCCCGGACAGTGCCGTCGTCATGGTGTTGGTGAGCGGATGGGCGTTGATGGGCCCGCCCTCGGCCAGACCGCGATCGAGCGCCAGGCGCACGACGCGATCGATGTCGTTGATCAGCGCCAGCGGCGTCACCGAACCGGGCTCGACACCGAGCTGGCGCCTGAGCCGGTCGGGGCTGCCGAAGGAGAGCCGGCCGGCGCCCAGCCGTTCGCCCAGTCTCTTCAGGTCGACGACCCGATCCTCGAGCGCCACGACCAGCCACATCTCCTCCTTCTTGTTGCGCAAGAAGAGGTTCTTGATGTGGTGACCGGGCAGGTTGCCGCGCAGCGCCTTGGCTTCCTCGACGGTGAAAACCGGCGGGTGCTCGACGGTGCGATGGGCGATGCCCAGCTCGTCGAGGCGGGCGAATAGTTGTTGCGGGCTGTGCATGGGGCGGCGTTACATGAGTGGAATGAAGGGAATCGTTCTTTCCGGCGGCAGCGGCACGCGGCTCTACCCCATGACGCGGGCGGCCAACAAGCAGCTCCTGCCTGTCTACAACAAGCCGATGGTCTACTACCCGCTGACCACGCTGATGCTGGCGGGTTGCCGGGACATCCTTCTCATCGTCAATCCGGCCGACGTCGAGGCCTATCGCCGCCTGTTCGGCGACGGCAAGCAGTGGGGCATCGAGATCGCCTACGAGCCGCAGCCCAGGCCCGGCGGCATCGCCGAGGCGTTCCTGATCGGCAAGAAATTCATCGGCGACAGCCGCGTCGGCCTCATCCTGGGCGACAATCTCTTCTACGGCGATTCGCTGCCAGCCGTCGCCGAGCGCGGCGCCAGGGGTAGCGGCGCAGTGGTGTATGCCTATTGGGTGGCGGATCCTGCCGCCTACGGCGTCGTCGAGTTCGACGCGCAGGACCGTCCCGTCAGCATCGTCGAGAAGCCCAAGGACCCGAAATCGAACTGGGCGGTCACCGGGCTCTACTTCTACGACTCAGATGTCTGCGACGTCGCCACGCAAATTCCCCGCTCTGCGCGCGGCGAGCTCGAGATCAGCGACATCAATGCGCATTACCTGAAGCAGGGAAAGCTGACCGTCGAGCGGCTGGGCCGCGGCTATGCCTGGCTCGACACTGGCACGCCGTCGAGCCTGCTGCGCGCCGCCCAGTTCGTCGAGACGGTCGAGGATCGTCAGGGCCTGCAGATCGGCAGCCCGGAGGAGATCGCCTGGCGCAAGGGCTACATCGACGATTCGGGGCTGGAGAAGCTGATCCAGCCCATCCGCGAGAGCGAATACGGCAAGTATCTTCAGCGTCTTCTGGCGCGCGGCTGAGGCTCGGGCAGGCCCTTGCCAAGGGGGCCGAAAAGCCCTATCAACGCCGCCTTCCGGCGTCCTACCCAGCCGGATCGGAGCGCGGGCGTAGCTCAGGGGTAGAGCACGACCTTGCCAAGGTCGGGGTCGAGGGTTCGAATCCCTTCGCCCGCTCCAATATCTAGCAGGTCTTCTCCTCGCGGACGGCCTCCTGGCAACAACGGTCCGGCGTCGAGCCCATGCCCGATGGTCCCGATCCTTCTCTCATTCCTCCGCCGATGAACGCGACGAACGCTCCCGAGGGACTCGCCAAGCTCCGGGCCGCCGTGCGCTGGCGAATCGGCTACATCCTCGACGGCATCGCCTGGCGCCTGCTGGTCCATGCGCCGGGCCTCGCGCGGCTCTACGCCGGCCTGATCGCGCCCAAGGGGCCGCCAGTCGTCCCCTATCCCGGCTGGGTGTTCGCCACCGAATACTATCCCGAGCTGCGCTGGATGGCCTGGCGCCGCGCCGCGCTGTGGGACTGCGCGCGCGACCGCAAGATCGTGTTTCCACTCACCGTGCCCTGGTATGAGGGCACGAAGGTCAACGTCACGCTCGGCAACGACCAGAGCATGTGCCTCTATGTCAGCGGATCGTTCGAGCCCAACGAGTTCGTGTTCCTGCGCGGCATCCTCGCGCCCGGCATGGTGGCGATCGATGTCGGCGCCAACGAAGGCCTCTATACGCTATTCGCCGCTGCGAGGGTCGGGGCAAGCGGTCGCGTCGTGGCGGTCGAGCCGAGCTCGCGCGAGCGCGTGAGCCTGCAGCGCAATATCGATAGCAACGGGCTTGCGAACGTCACGGTGGTCGCTTCCGCGCTAGGTGCCGTACCCGGCCGGGCGACGCTGCAGATCGCGTCGGGCGAGCATACCGGCCACAACACGCTGGGCTCCTTCGTCTACGACGAGGCCGTGCCGGAGAACACCGAGACGGTGGCCGTCGACACGCTCGACGCTCTCGTCGCACGCCTGGCGCTGCCGCGCGTCGACTTCGTGAAGATCGACGTTGAAGGCGCGGAAACCAGCGTGCTGAAGGGTAGCATGGACGTCCTGCGCCGGATGCGGCCCCTGCTGCTGCTCGAGGCGAACGATGACGCCTTGCAGGCGCAGGGTACGAGCAGCGCCGCGCTGGTCGGGATGCTGAAAGCGGAATTCCGCTACGAAGTGCTCGTCTTCTCCAATTCGACGGGCCGCGTCGAAGTGCTCCGGGACGGCGGCGAGCTTTCGTCGAATATCGTCGCGGTTCCGGCCGAGAAGGTCGGGGAGATTCTCGCCAAAGCGTAGTCGGGGTGAAGACGATGACGGATCGGGACAAGGACCTGATCGTGGTGCGCACGGTCGCCGACCTGCGCCGCACGGTGGCGTCGTTCCGCAAGCAGGGCCGCACCATCGGTCTCATCCCCACGATGGGCGCGCTACACGACGGTCATGTCAGCCTGGTGCGGGGCGCGCTCGATCGCGATGACGTGCCGGTCACCAGCATCTTCGTCAATCCGACGCAGTTCGGCCCCAACGAGGATTTCGCCGCCTATCCGCGCGACGAGCAGGGCGACTTCGACAAGCTCACCACCGCCGGCTGCCGCATCGCCTTCGCGCCGACGAAGGAGGAGATGTATCCCGGCCAGCCGCTCACGACGGTGCGCGTGACCGGCATCACCGACGGCCTTTGCGGCCCCGTGCGGCCCGGCCATTTCGAGGGCGTCGCCACGGTCGTGAGCAAGCTGATGCTGATGGCGATGCCCGACCGCGCCTATTTCGGCGAGAAGGACTACCAGCAGCTCCAAGTCATCAGGCGCATGGTTCACGACCTCGCCATGCCTTTCGAGATCGTCGGCATGCCGACGGTGCGCGAGGCCGATGGTCTCGCGATGTCGTCGCGCAATCGCTACATGAGCGCCGGAGAGCGGGCCAAGGCGGTGGCGCTCTATCGCGAGCTGAACAACGTCGCGAAAGCGGTGCGTGCCGGCAAGACGTCGACAGAGGCGACGGGTGCCGCGACCAAGGCGCTGCTCGCCGCGGGCTTCGATACGGTCGAGTATCTCACCGTCACCGATCCCGACACCTTGGTGCCGCTGGAGCGCGTCACCGGTCCGGCCCGCGTCATCGCCGCCGCGCGGCTCGGCCGCACGCGGCTGATCGACAATATCGCGGCTTAAGCGGCTTCCAGCAGCAGCACGCTTCCCTGGCCGCCGTCGGCGCAGATGCTGACGATGGCGCGATGGCCCCCATGCTTTCCCCGCGGCATCGCGGCCAGTTCTTTGACCGCCTGGCCGATGATGCGCGCACCCGTGGCGCCGAACGGATGACCCAGGGCGGTGCTGCCGCCGTTGGGATTGAGGCGATCCTTGGGGAAGGCGCCGAAATCGCGCGGCACCTTGGCGCGGTCGCGCAGGAAGACGGGATCCTGCAGCGCCTTGATGTGGAAGGCGACCTGGGCTGCGAAGGCTTCGTGGATCTCCCAGAGATGGATGTCGTCGTAGCGCAGGCCCTGCCGTGCCAACAGCCGCGGGATGGCGAATGCCTGCTCCATCAGGAGGCCTTCGACGCGGAAGTCGACCGAGCCGATCTCCCAGTCGACGAGTTTCACGCGCGGGGTTGTCGACGGCAGCCGGTCGAGGCCCTTGGTCGAGGCGACCCAGACGGCTGCCGCGCCGTCGGTCAACGGCGAGGAATTGCCCGCGGTGAGCGTACCCTTGCCGCTGGTGCGGTCGAACGAGGGCTGCAGCTTTGCCAGCCGTTCGAGCGAAGTGTCCTTGCGGGGGATCGTGTCGCGCTTCACGTCGCCGATCGGGATCACGAGATCGTCGAAGAAGCCGCGCTCCCAGCCGACGACCGCATTGCGGTGGCTCGCCAGCGCGATCTCGTCCTGCTCGGCGCGGCCGATCTGCCATTCCTTGGCGGTGATCTCGGTATGCTCGCCCATGCTGAGGCCGGTGGTGCGATTGCTGATCGCCGGAATGAAGAGCCGGATGTCCTTGAGGTGCAACGCCGTAAGATGGTCGATCTTCTGGCCCAGCGAGCGGGCCTGCTGGAACTTGCGCAGCCAGTCCGAGAGCTTCTGGCCGAGCCCGATCTGCACCCGGCTGAGGCTGTCGACGCCGCCCACGAGGGCGAGGTCGACACCGTCCCCGTCGATCATGCCGGCCGCCTCGATCGTGCCCATCATGCTGGTCGAGCAGGCCATGACGGTCGAGAAGGCGGGGATCGTCGGATCGATGCCGGCATCCATCAGCACTTCGCGTGCGATGTTGCTCCAGGTGAGGCTCGGCACGACGGCGCCCCAGACGGCGAAGTCGGGCTTGCCGCCCTTCAGCACGCCCATCATGTGCTGCACCACCGGCACGGAAAGCTCGAGGGCGTCGAGCTTGGCCAATGCGCCATCGACCTTGGCGAAGGGCGTGCGAACGCCCGCCGCCAGCCAGACGTCCGTCGCTCGCTTCATTGTGTCTCCTAGGCGGCCTGTTCCAGGGTCGAGGCGATGTCGCGCGTGGTGACGCGCCTCAAGTCGCGCACCTTGGTGGTGTCGAACGGCCGGGCGCGATGCATGGTGCAGCG
>CAYRBQ010000083.1:0-10558 GCA_964422305.1 uncultured Reyranella sp.
GACGGTGGCGGAGGCCTCCGGGTAGAACACCTTGGTCAGGCCCTCGACCAGCCCGAGGCTGAAGCCGGTGACGATCGAGCCCATGATCGAGCCCATGCCGCCGATCACCACGACCGCGAAGACGACCAGCACCAGGCTGGTGCCCATCAGCGCCGAGACCTGCTGGATCGGCGCCGCCAGCACGCCGGCCAGCGCGGCGAGGCCGACGCCCAGCCCATAGGTCAACGTGATGAGGCGCGGCACGTTGATCCCGAAGGCCTGCACCAGCGCCGGGTTCTCGGTCGCCGCGCGCAGGTAGGCGCCGAGCCGCGTGCGCTCGATGCCGTACCACGTGGCGAGGCAGATCACGATCGCCGCCACGACCACGAAGCCGCGATAGTAGGGCAGGAACATGAAGCCGAGGTTCACGCCACCCGGGATCGGGTTCTCGTAGGGTGCGCCCGACGAGCCCCATTTCCACTGGAACAGCCCCTCGATCACCAGGGCGAGACCGAAGGTCAGCAGGAAGCCGTAGAGATGGTCGAGGTGGTAGATGCGCTTCAGCAACAGCTTCTCGATCGCCACGCCGAAGGCGCCGACGATCAGCGGGGCCAGCACCAGCGAGATCCAGAACGGCACGCCGAGGATGCCGAGCAGCAGCCAGGCGGCGAAGGCGCCCATCATGTACTGCGCGCCGTGCGTGAAGTTGATGACGTTCAGCATGCCGAAGATCACGGCCAGGCCGAGACTGAGCATGGCGTAGAACGCGCCGTTGATCAGGCCGAGGAGGAGCTGGCCGAACAGCGCCTGGGGCGGGATGCCGAGAAGCTCGAACATGATGCCCTACACTCCGAGATAGGCTTGCAGCTTGCCGATGTTCGTCGCGACGTCGGCGGCCGTCATCATGTCGACGACGCGGCCGTCCTCGACCACATAGTGGCGGTCGGCCACGGCGGCGGCGAAACGGAAATTCTGCTCGACCAGCAGGATGGTGAAGCCGCGCGCCTTGAGCTCGCGGATGATCTCGCCGATGCGCTGGACGATGACGGGCGCCAGGCCCTCGGTCGGCTCGTCGAGCAGCAGCAGGCTGGCGCCGGTGCGCAGGATGCGGCCGATCGCCAGCATCTGCTGCTCGCCGCCCGACAGCTTGGTGCCCTGGCTGCGCCGGCGTTCCAGCAGGTTGGGGAAGAGCTTGTAGATCTCCTCGAGCGACAGGCCGCCGGGCTTGACCGCGGGCGGCAGCAGCAGGTTCTCCTCGACGTTGAGGCTCGAGAAGATGCCGCGCTCCTCGGGACAATAGGCCAGTCCCTTGCGGGCGATCACGTTGGAGGGCTGGGCGACCAGCTCCTCGTTCTCGAAGCGCACCGAGCCCGAGCGCTTGCCGACGATGCCCATCACCGATTTCAGCGTCGTCGTCTTGCCGACGCCGTTGCGTCCGAGCAGGGTGACCAGTTCGCCGCGACCGACGTGGAAGTCGACGCCGTGCAGGATGTGCGATTCGCCGTACCAGGCCTGCAGGCCCTCGACCTTGAGCAGCGGCCCGGACGCGACCGGATCAGTCATGGCCGCCTCCATGCCCCAGCGCCGCATCGGTGCCGACATAGGCCTCGATGACGGCCGGATGCCTGGACACGGTCTCGTAGGGGCCCTCCGCAAGCACCTCGCCGCGGGCCAGCACGGTGATGGTGTCGGAAAGATCGGCGACGACGGACATGTTGTGCTCGACCATCAGGACGGTGCGGTCCTTGGCGACGGCGCGGATCAGGGCGGCGATGCGCTTGATGTCCTCCTGCCCGAGACCGGCCATCGGCTCGTCGAGCAGCATCATCTCGGGATCGAGGGCCAGCGTCGTGGCGATCTCCAGCGCCCGCTTGCGGCCGTATGGCAGCTCGACCGCCGGCAGCTCGGCGAAGGCGCTGAGGCCGACGTCGGCCACGAGCTTGAGCGCGGCGGCATCGAGCTTGTCGAGCACACGCTCCGATCGCCAGAAGTGGAAGGAATTGCCGAGCTTGCGCTGCAGGGCGACACGAACGTTCTCGCGTACGCTGAGATGGGGAAATACAGCGGAGATCTGGAAGGACCGCGCCAGCCCCATGCGGGCGATGCGCGCCGGCGAGCTGCCGGTGATGTCCCGTCCCTTGAAGACGATCCGACCGGCAGTCGGAACGAGGAAGTGAGTCAGGAGATTGAAGCAGGTCGTCTTTCCCGCCCCATTGGGCCCGATCAGCGCGTGGATCGTATTGCGACGAACGCGCAAAGCGACGTTCTTGACCGCGACGAAACCCCTGAACTCCTTGGTGAGCCCGGTCGCTTCCAGAATGATTTCTTCGTTCATCAACCCCCCATGGCTATTAAGCGGAGGTTGGCGCGACTGTCCAGCCGTCAGGTAACGGTTGGCATTGCCGCCGTGACGAGGCTAGATTTCGCGCAAGCGGTTCGGGGACCGCAATTGGGAGGCTATCAGAATGACGATTCGAAACACTGTCCGGCTCGCCGGCGCACTTGCCGCCGCTGCCGGCTTCGCGGCGATCGGCCTCGCGTCCGTCGCACAGGCTCAGGCGCCCGTGCCGCTGCGCATCGGCGTGACCGAAGGCTTCTCCGGCGTCTACGGCGACCTGACGCTGGGCGGCGTCGAAGCCGCGCAGATGGCGGTCGAGGACATGGGCGGCAAGGTGCTCGGCCGGCCGATCGAGATCCTGTCCGCCGACCACCAGACCAAGCCCGATGTCGGCGCGCAGATCGCCCGCAAGTGGTACGACGTCGACAACGTGAAGATGATCACCGGTCTCGGCACCTCGTCGGTGGCCCTGGCGGTGCGCAAGATCTCCCAGGAAAAGGGCATGATCGACATCATCACCGGTGCCGCTTCGGCGGACCTCACCGGTCCGGCCTGCTCGCCGACAGGCGCGCACTGGGTCTACGACACCTACGCGCTCGCCAAGGTGACCGGTTCGGCGATCGTCAAGGGTGGCGGCGACTCCTGGTACTTCCTCACCGCCGACTATGCGTTCGGCCACGCGCTCGAGCGTGACGTGACCGCCGTCGTCAACGCGGCGGGCGGCAAGGTGGTGGGCGGCGTCAGGCACCCCCTCAGCACCCAGGACTTCTCGTCCTTCCTTCTGCAGGCCCAGGCCTCGAAGGCCAAGATCATCGGGCTCGCCAATGCCGGCCAGGACACGATCAACTCGATCAAGCAGGCCGGCGAGTTCGGCATCGTCAAGGGCGGCCAGCGCCTGGCCGGCCTGCTGGTCTTCTCGACCGACGTCGTGGCGCTGACCCTGCCGGTGGCGCAGGGCCTGGTGCTGTCGGAGTCCTTCTATTGGGACATGAACGACGAGACGCGCGCCTGGACCAAGCGCTTCCGCGCCAAGCGCGACAAGATCCCGAGCATGCTGACCGCCGGCACCTATAGCTCCGTGCTGCACTACCTGAAGGCCGTGCAGGCCGCCGGCACCGACGAACCGAAGGCCGTCATGGCGAAGATGCGGGAACTTCCCGTCAACGACGTCATGACCAAGAACGGCAAGCTGCGCGAGGACGGCCGCCTCGAGCGCGACATGTACCTCTTCCAGGTGAAGTCGCCGTCGGAGTCCAAGAGCAAGGACGACATCTACAAGCTGCTCGCCACCGTACCAGGCAAGGATGCCTTCCGTCCGATGAGCGAGGGCAAGTGCCCGCACGTGAAGGGCTGATCTTCACGAGCTGATGCAGAGAAAGGGGCGCTGGTTCGAGGCGCCCCTTTTTTGTCCCGGGAGGCTCGATCGTGCAGGCAACGGAAAGGCCGCTGAGGGGCGCCTGGAGCATCACCGCCCTTGTCTTCCTCTTCATGCTGATCAACTTCGCCGACAAGGTCGTGGTCGGCCTGGCGGCCAAGCCGATCATGGAGGAGCTCGGACTGACCCACGAGCAGTTCGGCTTCCTGGGCTCGTCGTTCTTCTTCCTCTTCGCAGTGGCCGGTGTCGCCGGCGGCTTCATCGCCAATCGCGTGCAGACACGCCACATGCTGTTCGGCATGGCGATCGTCTGGTCGCTGGTGCAGTTCCCGATGCTGGCCACGGTGACGTTCGAGACGCTGATCGTCTGCCGCATCCTGCTCGGCGCCGGTGAAGGACCAGCCGGTCCGGTCGCCGTCCATGCGCTCTACAAGTGGTTTCCCGATTCCCTGCGCGGCGTGCCGACCGCCATCGTGGCGCAGGGCTCGGCGCTCGGCGTCATCGTGGCGGTGCCGGCACTCAACTTCATCATCGTGAACTATTCCTGGCACTGGGCGTTCGGTGCGCTGGGCATCGTCGGCCTGCTGTGGGCGGCGCTGTGGCTGGCCTTCGGCCGGGAAGGCACGCTGGTCGACCCGCCGGTCGCCGCCGCGGCGGGCGGCGACGAACATGTACCCTACCGCTTCCTGCTCACCTGCCCCAGCATCGTCGCCGCCTGTTGCGCGGCCTTTGCGAGCTACTGGGGACTGGCCCTCGGCCTCACCTGGTTCACCGCCTATCTCGTCGACGGCCTGGGTTACAGCCAGACAATGGGCGGCAACCTTTTCATTCTTCCGTGGATCTTCGGCATGCTGGTCGTGCTGGGCGGCGGCTGGATCTCGCAGCGCCTGAAGACGAAGGGCGTGTCGAGCAGGCTTTGCCGCGGCACCTTCGCGGCGGCCGGCGTCGTGCTGGGCGGCTGTGTGCTGCCCCTCATCCCGCTGGTGTCGGAGCCCGGCCTCAAGGTCGCGTTGCTGGTGGTGGGCAGCGCCATCGGCAGCACGATCTACGTCGTCACGCCCATGATCGTGAGCGAGCTCACGCCACAGGGGCAACGCGCCGGGATGCTCGCCATCGCGACCTCGGTCTACACCTCTGCCGGCGTGGTGGCGCCGTGGGCGATGGGCAAGGTGATCCAGGGTGCCGCGAGCCGGCAGGCCGGTTACGAGCACGGCTTCGTCATCCTGGGTGGGCTGCTGGTCGTCGGCGGCCTGATCGGCCTGCTGTTCATCCGCCCCGAAGCCGACCGCGAGCGGCTGGCGGCCAGGACACAGCCCGCGCCGGCCTAACCCGCCGGCTGCGAATCGAGGAAGGCCCTCAGCGCCTGAGAGCATTCGGTCGCATGCGAGAACGGCAGGCCGTGCCGCGCATGGGCGTATACGTTCAGCCGCGCGTCCGGCAGCCGCGTCAGCAGGTCGGCCGTGATCGCCAGCGGAATGAACGGGCTGCTGTCGGGATGCAGCAGCAACGTCGGGCAGGCGATCTCGCCCAATCGTGGCGTCAAGTCGGTGCCGACCAGCACGGCGAGCGCGTTGAGGATCGAATCGCGCGACCATTTCTCCTGCTCGGACGCGAACCACGCCCGCTGGCCCGGCGAGAGCGCGTCGTCGTGGAACCGGTCACGCATGAAGGCGTCGGACCAGGCTTTCGAGCCGCCCTCATCGAGCTGGCGCCGCCACGCCTCGACCCGCTGGATCGACGCGCCGAGATGGGCACCGTTGCTCACGCCGAGAGTCGCGATGCGATCCGGCCGTGCGAGTGCCGCTGCCAGCGCCACCGTGCCCCCGATCGATTCGCCCACGAGATGGAAGCGCGTCAACCCGGCGGCGTCGGCCACGGCGAAGACGTCCTCAACCAGCAGATCGAGCGACCATGGGAAGTCCGCTGCCGGGACATTCGAGCGGCCGTAGCCGCGCATGTCGAAGGTGACGAGACGATGGGCGTCCACGAGTGCCGGACGCCAGCCCGCCCAGATTGCGGCGCTGGCGCCGATCCCGTGGTGAAACAGGATCGGCAGCCGTCGCGCCTGCCACGGCGCCGCCTGGTCGCAGACTTCATAGTGCAGCGTTCCGTGCGTCGTGGTGGCCTGCGGCACGGATGCGAGCTCAGTCCGCCCGCATGCCGGCCGCCTGGATCACCTCCTGCCACTTCTTGCGGTCGGCGACGATCGTATCCTTGAGCTGCTGCGGCGAGCCGATCACCGTATCCATGCCGCTCTCGACGAAGCGCTTCTGGACCTCGGGCTTGGCGACCGCGGCGCGCAGCGCCTTGTTCCAGGTGTCGGTCAGGTCGGCCGGCAGCGCCTTCGGGCCGAACACGGCGAACCAGTTCACCACCTCGTAGCCCGGCAGATAGGTCGACATCAGCGGCAGGTTGGGGAACAGCGGCGAGACGCGCGGCGAGCCGAACGCGATCGGGATCAGGTTGCCACCGGCGATCTGGCCGAGGAACTCGGGCATGTTGCCGAACATCATCTGGACGTTGCCGGCGACGATGTCCTGGATGGCGGGCGCACCGCCGCGATACGGGACGTGCACGATGTTGACGCCGGCCATCTTCTTGAAGAGCTCGCCGGCCAAATGCTGCGACGTGCCGTTACCGGCCGACGCATAGGTGAGCTTGCCCGGGTTGGCCTTGGCGTAGGCGATCATCTCGGGAACGGTCTTGAACGGCACCTGCTTGCCGTAGACCAGCATGTTGTAGACGCCGGCGATGTTGGCGATCGGCGTCAGATCGGTGTCGACGTTGATCGGCAGCTTCTGTCCCGGCATGACGGGCGACACGCACATCGCGGCCATCGCGGCGAGGCCCACGGTCCGGCCGTCGGGCGGTGCCGTGGCCACCGTCTCGTTGGCGATGAACCCGCTGGCGCCGCTCTTGGTCTCGACGATGACGTTCTGGCCGATCTCGGACTTCAGCGCGTCGGCCAGGATGCGGCACAGCAGGTCCGCCGTGCCGCCCGGCGGGAAGCCGCACAGGATGCGGGCATCGCCGGTGATCTTCTGAGCGTGCGCCGGGACGCCGGCCAGAGCGCCGAGCGCGGCCATCGAGCCCGCGCCCACGAATGTCCTTCTTTGCATTTGTTGCCTCCCTTGGTGGGCGAAACCCTAGCATACTTCGCGCATGATCAAGCCCTTCCGCCGCAGCGTCGTCGCCGGACTTTCCGCATGGCCGCTCGGCGCGGCGCGCGGACAGACGGCCGACTTTCCCGATCGGCCCTTGCGCTTCGTGGTGGGATTTCCGCCCGGCGGACCGAACGACCTGCTCGCGCGCCTGATCGCGCCCGGCATCGGCGAACGTCTCGGGCGCACGGTCGTGGTCGAGAACCGCGCCGGCGCCAACGGCGAGATCGCCGCGGCCTCGGTCGCCAAAGCGCCGCCCGACGGCAGCGTCTTCACGCTGGCCTCGAACGGCTCCACGACCGTGGCGGCGGCGCTGGGCCGCACCCTGCCCTACGACGTGCGCACCGACTTCGTCGCGGTGGCACCGGTCGGCATCAACCCGATGCTGCTGGTCGTGCGCAACGGCCTGCCGGCGAACAGTGTCGCGGAGCTCCTGGCGCTCGCCCGCGCGCAGCCCGGCAGGCTGAACGGCGCCTCGGCCGGCGCCGGTGGCGCCACGCATCTCGCTCTCGAGCTCTTCAAGGCGATCGGCAAGGCCGACATCGTCCACGTCCCTTACAAGGGCGGCGGTCCGGCCATGGCCGACCTGATGGCCGGACTGGTCGATCTCTATTTCGGCGGATTGTCGACGGCGCTGCCGCATGCCCGCGCCGGCAAGATGCGCGCGCTCGGGCAGACCGCGCTGGCGCGCTCCGCCGCGGCGCCGGACATTCCGACCGTCGCGGAGGCGGGCCTGCCCGGCTACGAGTGCGCGATCTCCTACGGAATCTTTCTCCCTGCCGCCGCGCCGACGAGCCTGGTCGACCGGCTCAACCGCGCGGTCGTGGGCACGATCCGCTCGCCCGAGATCGCCGCCAGGTTCGCCGAGCTCGGCGCCGACCCGCAGTTCGGCACGCCCGCCGAGTTCAAGCTCTACGTCGCCGAGGATCTCGCCAAATGGACCCGCCTCGCGAAGCAGGCCGGGCTCAAGATCGAGTGACTACTTGATCGACGAGAAAGCCGTCGGGGTCAGCATCTGCACCGAGACGTTGTCGACGATGGCGCCGTCCTTCTCGGTCTCGGCGCGCTTGGACAGCCACTCGGGATCGGCGGCGAAGGCGTTCCACTTCTTCTCCCGCTCCGCCAGCGACTCCCACTGCAGGAAATAGGTCAGCTCCTGGTTCGACTCGCCGATCAGGGTCGTGAAGAAGCCGGCCTGCTTGATGCCGTGCCTCTCCCAGATCTTGAGCGTGATGGTGGCGAAGCGATTGAGCAGCGCCGGCAGACGGCCCGGCACGCACCTGTAGACTCGCATCTCGTAGATCATCGCGGTTCCTTTCCTAGAACGTCCCGTCGAAGCGCGGCACGAAGCCGCTCCCCTTGTGGTCGATATGACAACTGAACGGCGCACCGAAATGACAGGGCATCAGCCGCGCGCCGCTGCCGGCACAGTGCTCGAGCGCCGCGCGCCGGCTCCTGCGCGCACCATCTGCTTCGGCGCAGGCGAAGCTGTTCCATTCGGGGTGATAGACCTGCAGCGCATGGTGCAGGATGTCGCCGCAGAACAGCGCCTTCTCGCCACGCGACTCGTACTTGATGGCGATGGTGCCGGGCGTGTGGCCGGGCGCCGGTTCGATCCTGAGGTTCTCGTCGAGCTGGGCGGCGCCGTCGACGACCTGCATGAGCCCCGCTTCGGCGACCGGCAACACCGAGTCGCGAAAGGAGCCGGCATTGGCCGGGCCGGTCTTGGGATCGCTGTCGATCCTCAGGTAGTGCTCGTAGTCGGCCCTGCTCCAGACGTACTTGGCGTTCCTGAAGGTCGGCACCCACTTGCCGTTCTCGAGCTTGGTGTTCCAGCCGACGTGATCGACATGGAGATGGGTGCACATGACCATGTCGATCTGGTCGGGCTCGACGCCGGCCGCCTTCAGCCGCTCGAGATACTTGGTCTCCATGAGATGCCACTTCGGCCGGTGCGGCCTGGGCTTGTGGTTGCCCACGCAGGTGTCGATCAGGATCGTCTTGCCGCCGACCCGGAGCAGCCAGCTATGCACACTGAGCTTAAGGAAGGCCGTCGCTTCGTCGTAGTGGGCGGGCATCAGCCAGCCGCGGTGACGGTCGACGACGGCGGGATCCCAGTCGGGGAAGAAGGCCTTGGCGTCGAAGTTCGGCTCGTAGCTCTCCTCGATGCGCACGGCCGTGCCGGCGCCGAGCTTGATCTCGACCATCCCTGCCTCCCTGGTGGGCGGGGAGCTTAGCGTCGGGGGGCCGATCGGGGAAAGACGCCCGTTTCGCGGAGGTTCGAGCTGCCTAGAACGGCAGGCGGGCTGCGTCGGCTCGCTCGACGTACCAGTGCGTGATCGCGGCGATGGCCGCGCCACCGAGCGGCGCGATGGCAGCCAGAGCGATGAAGTGCACGCCGATTGCCCACGGCTCCAGCAGGCCCGGAATGAAGTGGCCCACGGTGACGGCGGCAACAAAGAAGAGAATGGCGAAGGCCAGACCGCTTACCAGACCTCCGAGCGACACCAGAAGCGTCGACATGGTGATCGAACGGCCGATCATGTAGCTGAGCCCGAAGGCTGCACCTGCCGCCACGAGCGCGGTAGCTGTTTCCATCATCACGCACTCCTCCAATACGCTCTCGACTTGCGAGAAATCAGAGTCGACACTGCGTTTGCATTCCTACTGTGAAACATTGACCCTTCGTCGAGAACCGACAAAAAACGCATGTCTGATTCTGCATTCGACTGGCTTTCCGCATCGGAACTCTCAAATCTTTATTCGCGCCGCGAGGCGTCTCCGGTTCAGGTCGTCGACGCGATGCTGGTACGTGCATCGAAACTGCAACCTCACCTCAATGCCTTTGTCCTGATCGATGCCGAGCGCGCCCGTGCCGAGGCGAAGGCTTCCGAGGCCCGCTGGCAACGGAAAGAGCCGCTTTCGCCCCTCGACGGCGTGCCGTCTACGATCAAGGACACGACCAACGTCAAAGGCTGGCCGACGCGCTACGGCTCGCATTCGACCGACGAAACGCCTGCCCAGGAGAATGCGCCGGTCGCCGACAGGTTGCAGGGCCATGGCATAATTCTGATCGGAAAGAGCGCTACTCCGGAGTACGGCTGGAAGGCGCTCACCGACTCACCGCTGCAGGGCACGACACGCAGCCCCTGGAATCTGGCTCACTCGCCGGGCGGATCCTCAGGCGGCGCCTCGGCTCTCACGGCTGGCGGCATCAACCCGTTCAACCATGGCAACGACGGCGGCGGCTCGATCCGCATTCCCGCCGCCCATACCGGCCTGGTCGGATTGAAACCGTCCTACGGCCGCATCCCGCAGTACCCCGCCGACGCGCCGTTCGCCGACGTGATCAGCCAGGGCGTGCTGTCGCGTACTGTCCTCGACACCGCCTTGGCGCTGAACGTGCTGGCCGGCTACGACCCACGCGACTGGCGTTCGCTGCCCACGGATCCGCGCGACCACACGGTCGGCCTCGACGACGGTGTGCGCGGCTGGAAGATCGGCCTCAGCCTCGACTTCAGCCACGTGAAGGCCGATCCGGAGGTCTGCGAGCTCGTCGTCCACGCGGCGAAGCGCTTCGAGGCGCTCGGCGCGCATGTCGAGGATGTCGGTTCGATGATCGATCCGTTGCAGCAGCATTTCGAGGCGCTGTGGATCGGCAGCTTCGCCACCCGCCTGCGGCAGATTCCGACCCAGCTCCATGGC
>CAYRBQ010000084.1:0-10532 GCA_964422305.1 uncultured Reyranella sp.
GCTGGAGGCGGCACCCAACGTGCTCGATGCCCTCGAGGCGCTGGCGGCCGACGACGTCTGGCTGGTCGGCCCCTTGCCCTCGCTCGCCGATCTCCATCTCGGCGCGATGATCGCCTATTTCACATTGTCGCCGCGCGGCGCCGAGCTGCTGTCGACACGTGCGCGACTGGCTTCCTGGTGGGCGCGCGCCGCCAGCCGGCCGAGCATGCTCGCGACCGATCCCGGACTCCCGGTCACTCAGGCGTGACAGCATGTGCTTTGAGGTCGGCCGCCTCGCGTTCAATATCGATTCAAATGAGTCCGTCCCTGCTGCGTCGGCTCCTGCCGGTCACGATCCTCCTGGCGGGGCTGGTGCTCTTCCTGCTGCTCGGTCTCGAGCGCTATCTCTCCTACGACATGCTGGCCCGGCACAAGGCGGTCCTCACCGCATGGGTGGCCGCGCACACCCTGCTCGCCGCGATCTGCTTTCTCGCCGCCTATGCCGTCATCGTCGCCTTCTCGCTGCCCGTGGCGGTGCTGATCACGCCGGTGGGCGGCTTCCTGTTCGGTGTCTGGCTGGGGGCCGCCCTGTCGGTCCTCGGCGCGACCCTGGGATCCATTGCCGTCTTCCTCGCAGCGCGCACGGCGTTCTACGATCTTTTCCGCGCCCGTGCCGGTACATCCCTCGCGCGCCTCGAAGCGGGCTTCCGGCGCAACGACTTCAGCTATCTCCTCTTCCTGCGCCTCGTGCCAGTCTTCCCGTTCTGGCTGGTCAACATCGTGCCGGCCCTGCTCGGCATGCGGCTCGATCGCTACGCCGCGGCGACGCTGATCGGCATCGTGCCGGCCGCCGTCGTCTACTCGAGCGTCGGCGACGGCCTCGGCAAGGTGCTGAAGCGCGGCGAGCATCCCAACCTCGGCATCATCTTCGAAGGACACATCCTGCTGCCTCTGCTCGGGCTGGCGGTTCTGTCGCTGGTGCCCGTCGTCTATTCGCGCTGGCGCGGCCGGAGCGGCACCTGACATGAGCGGCACGCTCACGCCCGACGTATGCGTCGTGGGCGGCGGCTCAGCCGGGCTCGTGGTCGCGGCGGGCGCCGCCCAGCTCGGTCTCGACGTGGTGCTGGTCGAGCGCGCGCTGATGGGCGGCGACTGCCTCAACTTCGGTTGCGTGCCGTCGAAGGCGCTGATCGCCGCCGCCAAGGCGGCACACGCACAGCGCAGCGGCGGCGCCTTCGGCATCGCGCCGGTCGAGCCCGCGGTCGATTTCGGCACGGTCATGGACCATGTCGCGGCCGTGATCGCGGCCATCGCGCCCAACGATTCGGTCGAGCGCTTCGAGAAGCTCGGCGTGCGGGTGCTGAAGGAAGAGGCGCGCTTCACGGACCGCACCGAGCTGCAGGCCGGCAGCTATCGCATCCGGAGCAAGCGGATCGTGCTCGCCACCGGCTCGCGGCCGACCCTGCCGCCGATCCCGGGCCTCGCGGAGACGCCGCACTTCACCAACGAGACGATCTTCGCCAACCGCACTTTGCCCCGGCATCTCGCGGTGATCGGCGGCGGTCCGATCGGCCTCGAGATGGCCCAGGCGTTTCGGCGGCTGGGTTCGAGCGTGACGGTCCTCGAGGCCGCGACGTTCCTCGCCAAGGACGACCCCGAGCTCTCGGCCATCGTCGTGGCGCGCCTGCGCGCCGAGGGCGTCGACCTGCGCGACGGCGTCGGGATCGCGAGCGTCGCGCCGGGCGTCGTGACTCTCGGAGACGGAACGCGGATCGAGGGATCGCATCTGCTGGTCGCCGCGGGACGAGCGCCGACGATCGACGGGCTCGATCTCGACCGGGCGGGCATCGCCCACACGCCGAAGGGCATCACCGTCGACAGCGGCTTGCGAACCGCCAATCGCAACGTCTGGGCGATCGGCGACTGCAACGGCCTACCTGCCTTCACGCACATGGCGGGCCACCAGGCCTCGCTGTTCATCCGCGGCGCGCTCTTCCGCGCACCGGCCAGGCTCGACGCCGACATCGTGCCGTGGGCGACCTACACCGACCCCGAACTCGCCCAGGTGGGCCTCGGCGAACGCGAGGCACGCGGGAAGCACGGCGATGCCGTAAAGGTCCTTCGCTGGAATTTTGCCGAGAACGATCGCGCCCAGACCGAGCGGGAGACCGAAGGCCTGGTGAAGGTGATCACCGGCGCGCGCGGCCGCGTCCTCGGCGCAGGCATCGCGGGCCCGCAGGCCGGCGAGCTGATCCAGCCCTGGTGCCTCGCCCTCGCGAGCCGAATGAAGATCTCGGCCCTGGCGAGCTTCGTGCCGCCCTATCCGACGCTCGGCGAGACGGCCAAGCGCGCCGCCGGCAGCTACTACACCGAGGCCCTTTTCGGTCCCCGCACGCGCGGCCTGGTGAGGTTCCTGGCGCGCCTGCCGGTTTGGTGACCGCGATGGGCCGGTTCGCTAGAGTCGAGCCATGACCGCCGACGTGACCCTGCCGGCCCAATCGGTCCGCCCCGCGCGGCGGCGGCGCTTCGCCTTCGGCCTGTCATGGCGGATCCTGGCGTTGGTCGTGGTTGCGGTGATGACGGCGGAGGTCGCGATCTTCCTGCCGTCGATCGCCCGCTTCCGCCTGGTCTACCTCGAGCAGCTCGTCGAGAGCGGCACGCTCGCGGCCCTCGCCCTCGATGCCACTCCCGACAACATGGTCACCGAGCAGGTGAAGCTCTCGCTGCTCCGTCATGCGCGAGTCGAGGCGGTGGTGCTGGCCGAGCCGAACCGGCCAAAGCGCGCGCTGATGAACATCGAGCCGCGCCCGGAGATGCAGGGATTCAATCTCACGGATCGGGGAGCGCTCGGGCTGATCTGGGACGCGCTGGAGGCCATGGCGCGCGACGGCTCGCACTTCATCAGGGTCAAAGGAGCCTCGATGCGCCTGCCCACGGCGAAGGTCTGGATCGTCGCCGACGAGCTGCCCATGCGCACCGCGATGTACGGCTACGCCAGCCGCATCCTGGTCTTGTCGGTGATCATCGCATTGTTCACCGCGGCGCTCCTTTATCTGGCATTGCGCTGGCTGGTGATACGGCCGTTGCAGGACCTCTCGGCCGACATGACGGCCTTCCGGCGGGCGCCGGAGGACGCCGGCACCGAGCGTGCGCCAACCCAGCGCGACGACGAGATCGGCGTCGTGGACCGCGAGTTCCAGAACCTTCAGCGGGAACTCCGTGCCTCCCTGCGCCAGAAGTCGCGGCTGGCCGAGGTCGGCTCGGCGACCAACAAGATCAACCACGATCTGCGCAACATGCTCTCGACGGCGCGCCTCCTCTCGGACCGCCTAGCGCGCAGCGACGATGAGCGTACCCGGGCACTGGCGCCGACCATCCTGAACACCATCGATCGTGCCGCGCGGCTTGCAAGCGACGCGATCGAGTATGTGCGTGAACGACCAACCCCGCGGCTCGCCGAGATCGATCTCACCGACCTCGTGGCCGAGGTCGGCATCGTGCTGCAGGAGCAGGGCGAAGATCGGGATCCCAATCTCCTGCGCAGCTGGATCAACGAGATCGGCAATCATGGCGTCATCCGCGCCGATCGCGACCTGCTCTACCGCGTGTTCCTCAATCTCGGCCGCAACGCCTTCGAGGCCGGCGCGACCAGCGTGACGGTGTGCGCCCGGGCCAGCGGCGGCTTTCTCCTGGTCGACGTCGTCGACAACGGGCCCGGCATCCCCGCGGCGGTCGCCGGCCAGCTCTTCCGGCCGTTCACCACCGGCGGCCGGCAGGGTGGTGCGGGGCTGGGGCTCGCCATCGCGCGCGACCTCGTGCGCCTGCATGGCGGCGACATCACGCTAGTGGAGACCGGAGCACAGGGCACGACGCTGCGCTTCACGCTGCCCCAGAGCTAACTGTCACCCTTCAGGCGCGCGATGAAGGCGCGCACGCGCTCGGCATTGCCGCCGAAATCCGACTCGCCGATCCGGCTCTTGGAACGGATGTCGATCCTGCTTCCGGTGCCCTGCGGCCGGATGCGCACCACGATGTCGTCACGGAAGCCGAACCATTCGCTGGTGGCGATCGCTTCCAGACGTCCCTCCGCCGGCGCCCGCGCAACCACGTCCCAGCCGAGCGACATCGCCGCACGATCGGCGCGACGGAAGGCTTCGTCGGGTGGCACCGGCAACACGACGGGCACGATGTCGGGGAATGCCGCGCGCTGCAGGGCTGCGTTGCCGGGCGGATAGCCGGGCGGGTTCGGCGCGCCGCGTCGCAACTGCGCGGTGACGACGAGCGGTGGCGGGCTGGCGAGGTCGGTGGTGATGTCGTTGATGGCAGGAAGACGCTGCGCTTGCAGGAACCAGGTCACCGGCACCCAGCCGCCAGCGATGCCGATCACGATCGCCAGGAAGGCCGCAACGAACCCACGGCGACGGTCGCCGGGCCGCGTCGGAACGGCCGTTGCAAGGCCCAAGGCCACGCCCGCGATGGTGAGATAGAAGCCATAGCGGAAGACGGCGATCACCGCCTCGATGTCGACGCCGAGATAGCGGTGCAGCGGTCCCGACACCGCGACGATCACGGCACCGACGGTGGCGAAGATGAAGGCGATGCGCGCCAGTCGGTGGCTTATCGGATTGGTCGACCTGGCAAACATCCACGCTCCGCAGTGAGTGCATCGTAACCGCGAAACATCCCACGCGCATCTGCTCGACAATCCACGCTGCATTCTCTATGCGGCCACGATGACGACGGCCGACCACCAGAGACGGAGCGCCATGGCCGCGGGCCTTGCCGCGATCGGCCTGTGGGGCTCGCTGGCGGCGCTGTCCGTGCTGGCGGGTGCGATCCCTCCCTTCCAGATGGTCGCCATGACGTTCGCCGTCGGCACGGCGATCGGCGTCGTACGGGCGCTGGCGCGCGGTGTCAGCCTGGCAAGCCTGCTGCGCTGGCCGACCCGCGTCTGGCTGCTCGGGGTCGCTGGGCTGTTCGGCTACCACGCGCTCTACTTTGCCTCGTTGCAACTCGCGCCGCCGGCCGAAGCCAATCTGGTGAACTACCTCTGGCCGCTCCTCATCGTCCTGCTGTCGGCGCCGTTCGCGGGCGAGCGTCTCGAATGGCCCCACCTCATGGGCGCCGCGCTGGGCTTTACGGGCGTGGCTCTGCTCGCCTTCGGCCGCGGCGTCCATTTCGAAGGCAGCCACGCACTGGGCTACCTGCTGGCCCTTGGCTGCGCCTTCACCTGGTCACTCTACTCGGTGCTCTCCCGCCGCTTCGGCGAGACGCCGACCGATGCCATCGCCGCATTCTGTGCCGCGTCGGGAATCTTGTCGCTCGTCTGTCACCTGATGTTCGAGCGGACGGTCTGGCCGGCCACGACGATTTCGTGGCTTGCCGTCCTGGCGCTCGGCCTCGGCCCGGCGGGCTCAGCTTTCTATTTCTGGGACCACGCGGTGAAGCGTGGCGATATTCGAGCACTGGGCGCCATCTCCTACGCGACACCCATCCTGTCGACGGCGATCCTGATCGCGTGTGGCCTCGCCCAGCCGACCGGAGTGCTGGTAGTGGCCGCGCTGATGGTCACAGCCGGTGCCGTGCTGGCCTCGCGCGATCTCTGGAAGCGCTAACCCGGGCTCCAGCCCGGAGCCGCGAGCTCGAAGCCCGCGAAGTCGAAGGCCGGCGCGACGGTGCAGCCGACGAGCGTCCAGTTGCCGAGCGATCGCGCGGCCTGCCAGGCGCCGCGCGGCACGACGATCTGCGGCAACTCGCCGATCGTGAAATCCGTCCCGAGCCTCAGATGGCGCGTGGCCTTGCCGTCGTCGCTCATCGAGAGTTCGAGCGGCGCGCCGGAATAGTGATGCCAGACCTCGTCGGCATCGACCCGGTGCCAGTGCGAGCGCTCGCCGGCTTTCAGCAGGAAAAAGATCGCCGTGCTGGCGCCGCGCCCCCGCGATGCTTCGACATCGGGCGCACGGAAGGTCTCACGAAAATGCCCGCCCTCGGGATGCGGCTGCAGCCCGAGGCGGGCGATGATCTCGTCCGCGGTCACCCCAATCTCACTTGGCAGATCAGGCCGGCGGCGGAACGGTCTGCTTCATCGACGGCAGCTTGGAGAACGTCGCGAACCACTTGGCGAGCTTCGGCCGCTTGGCGCGCCAGTCGTGGCTGGCGAAGCGGAAGTCGAGGTAGCCCAACGCGCAGCCGATGGTGATGGTGCCGATGGTCGGCTTGCCCTTGAGCGCCTTGGCTTCGGCCTCAAGCTGGTCGAGCACGCCGTCGATCTTCTTCATCTGGCCCTTGGTCCAGTCGGGCCAGCGCTTGTCCTCGGGGCGCAGGAAGCCCTCGTAGCGCGCGAGGAGTGCGGCATCGAGCAGGCCGTCGCCCATCGCCTGCTGGCGCAGCGCCACCCAGCGATCACGACCCTTGCGCGGGAAGAGCTTTCGCCCCTTGTGCTGCTGGTCGAGGTACTCGCAGATCACCGGCGAGTCGAAGAGGTCCATATTCTTGATCGAGAGCGCCGGGATCTTGCCGACCGGGTTGTGCTTGTCGACATCCGCATTGGGCGCCACCGGCGTCAGCACGACGTTCACCATGTCGAGCTTCTTGTCGAGGCCGGTCTCGAGGGCGAGCACTCGGACCTTCCGCGCATAAGGCGACGACGGCGAGTAGTAGAGCTTCATCTTGGCCATGGTCGGTCTCCTGTCTTCCGGTCGCGTCAGGCGCCGGCCATCTTCGGAATGTCGGTATCGTTGAGCCTCACGAGACGCGCGGTATCCACGAGCTGCTGCCAGGTCGTCGTGTCGATCGGCACACCGTTCTTTTCGCGATCGAGCTTGCGCGCCCGCTCGGGCTCGCCCGGCACCAGCACCTCGGTGACGCCGGGCTGTGGCTTGGCGGACTTCACCCAGCCGATGAAGTTCTCGACCTCATCCTCGTAGAAGGCCGTGCCGCCCATCGAGTCGGGATCGATGATGATCGACAGCATGTTGTTGATGATGTCGGTGCCGTCCTTCTTGATCGTGCGCGGGCTGTGCGTACGGCCGCCGGTCAGGGCGCCGGCGAGCAGGTCGCAGATCACGGCGAGACCGCCGCCCTTGTGCAGGCCGAACGGCAGGATGGCACCGTACGGCGCGTTGTACATGACGCCCGGCTCGGTCGTCGCATTGCCCGCCGCGTCGATCAGCAGGCCGGGCTCCATCTGGATCTTCTTGTTGTTGGCGACGCGCACCTTGCCCATCGCCACCTGGCTGGTCGCGAAGTCGAGCACGATCGGCTCCTTGCCCTTGCGCGGGACGGCCGTGCAGTAGGGATTGGTGGTGAAGCGCGCCTCGGCGCCGCCGAACGGCGCGACCAGCGACTTGTGGCCATGCACGTTCACCCAGTGGGTGCTGACCATGCCGGCGCGCGCGCACTGCTCGCCCCAGTGGCCGATGCGGCCGATGTGATGCGAGTTCTTGAGGCCGACGACGCAGACACCGTGCTTCTTGGCGCGCTCGATGCCGATGTCCATCGCCTCCTTGGCGATGACCTGGCCGTATCCCGCGCCGCCGTCGACGACGATCACCGCGCCGTTGTCGCGGTCGATCTTGGCGTGGTGGTTGCGCTTGCAGGCACCGTTGATCGTGTTCTGGATGTAGTGCGGCATCATGCCGACGCCGTGGCTGTCGTGACCGAATAGGTTGGCGAGGACGAGATGGTCGGCAACGAGCCTGGCTTCCTCGTCCGAACTGCCGTCCGCGCGGCAGATCGCCATCGTGAAGCCATGCAGGCGGTCGGGCTTGATCCGGACCTCGCCCACAGAGCTCTGCCCCTCGGCCATGTCTTGTACTCCCCCGATTCACGCTTTCGGCGCGCAAGGTTCCGCGTCGTCAGGGCCCTGTCAACGACGAAGCGGTGACAGTTGAATACACGAGGGAAAAGACGCCCTGATTTCGCCGTCCTGGCCGCCCACAGAGGCTTTGCGGCGTGGCCCCGGCGGTCCCGCCCGTGGTACTGAGAAACAAAGCCCTTCGTCGTCTCCGGGATTCGCGCACCGAATGCGATCTCTAGCCCGCCTCGCATCGTTCGTGCTGCTGCTCGTCAGCGTCGCGGCCTCGGCCCAGACGGTGCCGCCGCCCCAGCGGCCGTTCGGCCAACTCATCGACCTCTGGACACGCCAGCTCGATCGCATCGCGACCCGCACCGAGCAGGCCGACCTGCTGCCAGCCGAGATCGACACGCTGCGCCAGCAGGCGGCCGACGTGCGCGACGCGGCAATGGCGTCGGCGGCGATCGCGCGCAACGACCTCGCCGACACCAAGAAGCTGCTGGCGCCGCTCGAGGTGAAGCCCGGTACCGACGCACCGGCGGAAACCGACGCTGTGAAGGCTGAGCGCGAGAGGCTCACCGAGCAGGCGACCGTCGCCGAGAGCCGCTTCAAGCAGAGCGAGGTGGTCATCGCGCGCGCCGATCAGCTTCTCGAGCGCATGACGAGGCTGCGCGGCGAGCTGGTGCTGCAGACGCTGCTGCGGCGCGATCCGTCGCCGTTGTCTTCCGATGTCTGGGCGAAGGTCGGCCCGCAGCTCTCGGCGTCGATCCAGAAGCTCAGCGGCGGACTCGCCGCCTGGGGCCGCAGCGGGCTCCTGTCGCTGGGATCGAGCGGCCGCGAGCTGGCGCCGCTCGGCATGTGGGCGATCCTCACCATCGTGCTGTGGTGGCTGGGACGGGCGCTGCGCAAGCGCTTCGGCCGGGGCGGCACCCACATCGACGCGCAGCGCGACCAGACCATCGCGACGGTCATCGACGGCCTCGGTCTCGTCCTGGTGCCGATCCTCGCGGTCTGGCTGATCGGCAAGCTGCTGCTGGCGAGCGGCCCGCCGGCGCCGATCGACACGCTGATCCCCGAGGCGGTGATCCGCCTCATCTGGCTGCTGCTGGTGTTCGGCATGACAGCAGCGGGGCTTTCGCCGGAGCGGCCCGAGTGGCGCGTGCTGCCCTTCTCGAACGACAGCGCACAGTTTCTTTCGAACGCCTTGCGCCGCCTGTTCGCCATCGCGCTGCCTATCGACTTCCTTTACGTCGCTTTGAGCCGCGGCGACGGGCACGCGTCGATCACCGCCATCGGCGCGGTGGTGCTCACGACGGTCGTGGCCCTGCTCACCCTGCCGACCCTTTCCAATCGCGCCTGGCAGGCCGCGCGGCCCGAGGAATCCGCGCTTCCGACCATGATCGGCGGTACCGCCTGGTCGATCGCCCGCGTCGTCCTGAGTGCCATCGTCCTGTCGTCGATCGTCTTCGCGCTTCTGGGTTATGCGACGCTGGCCTCGCATCTCCATTCGGCGATCTCGACGACCTGCCTGCTGATCGCGATGGCGTTCCTTCTCCATCGCCTCGTCGCGGACCTTCTCGAGGCCGCCGCGGCGCCGACCACGCCATCGGGCGCCTGGGTGCGGCGCAGCCTCGGTCTCGCGCCCGATGCCAGCCTGCGCGGCCAGTACCTCGTCCTGCTGCTCTTCGACGCCGCGCTGGTCGTCCTTCTCGCCCTTGCCATTCCAGCGGCTTGGAACGTCGACGTTGATGCTGTGCTGGACGGGTTCGGCCAGCTCATGCGCGGCGTGAAGGTGGGCGGCGTCACGATCTCGCTCGGCAATGTCGGCATGGCGATCGTGGCGTTCTTCGTCTGCATGCTGCTGGCGCGGCTGGTGCGCAGCATCGTTCGCGACCGCGTCATGCCGACCGTCGACGCGCCTCTGCCGTTGCGTCAGTCGATCGATGCCGGCCTCAACTATGCCGGCGTCATGGTGGCGATCCTGGTGGGCATCGGCGCTCTCGGCGTCGACTTCACCAACCTCGCCATCGTGCTGGGCGCGCTGTCGGTCGGCATCGGGCTCGGTCTACAGAACATCGCCAACAACGTGATGTCGGGAATCATCCTGCTCGTCGAGCGGCCCATCAAGGCCGGCGACTGGGTGACGGTGAGCGGCCACGAGGGATTCGTCCGGCGCATCAACATCCGCGCGACCGAGATCGAGACCTTCCAGCGGACGCACGTGATCGTGCCGAACAGTATGTTCCTGCAGAACCCGGTGGTGAACCGCACCTATTCCGACACGTCGAGCCGAGTCGAAATCAAGCTCACCGTGCCGCTCGGCACCGATGTCAATGCGATGGAGGGCATCCTGCGCGAGGCTGCCCTCGGCCATCAGCGCGTGCTGCGCGTGCCCGCTCCGATCGTGCGCTTCGTGAAGGTCGGTTCCGGTGGCCTCGACTTCGAGCTCTTCGTCTTCGTGGCGCGCCTGGAGGACCGGCTGGTGGTTACGAACGACCTCAACCGCGATCTGCTCGCCAGGCTCATCGAGCACAAGATCATCGATCCGAGCCCGGTTCCCGAGTTCAGGGTGCGCGGCCTCGACAAGGTGAACTTCGCCCTGCACGCCGATCCTACGCCGGAGAAGTCGAACGATGCCCCCCCGGCGACGTAGGGACGAGGCGCCGCGCCGGCGCTGGCCGCTGTACACGCTGTTCGGTGCGGCAGTGCTGGCCGGCGTTGCCCTGTGGGCCTATGCGCCGCCGCTGCCCGCCGAGTC
>CAYRBQ010000085.1:0-10520 GCA_964422305.1 uncultured Reyranella sp.
CGGCGGTGGCGCGCGCGTGCCGAAGCGCGGCGAGGAGAACGGGCGTGCGTGACGTCGAGCAGGATGTCGGCTTCATGAACGGCATCGCCGACCGCATCATCCGCGAGCGCCGCGAGGTGCCGGCCGACGAGAGCGTCAAACCTGACCTGCTGGGCTACATGCTGTCGGGCGTCGACCGGCAGAGCGGCGAGCGGCTGGACGACGTCAACATCCGCTACCAGATGAACACCTTCCTGATCGCGGGCCACGAGACCACGAGCGGGATGCTGTCCTTCGCGATCTACTTCCTGCTGAACAATCCGCATGTGCTGCAGAAGGCCTACGAGGAGGTCGACCGCGTGCTCGGCCGCGACGTCAACGCCAAGCCCACGGCGAGCCAAGTCAACCAGCTCGTCTATATCGGCCAGATCCTGAAGGAGTCGCTGAGGCTGTGGCCGACCGCGCCGGCCTTCGGTCTCTACCCGTACCAGAACGAGACCATCGGCGGGAAGTACAAGCTCCGCAAGCGCACCTTCGTCACCGTGCTGACGGCGATGCTCCATCGCGACAAGTCGGTGTGGGGCCCGCAGGCCGAGGTCTTCAATCCGGACAACTTCGCGCCCGAGCGCGAGGCCAAGATGCCGCCGCACGCCTTCAAGCCGTTCGGCAACGGCCAGCGCGCCTGTATCGGCCGCCAGTTCGCCATGACCGAGGCGACCTTGGTCATCGGCATGATCCTGCAGCGCTTCCGGCTGATCGACCACACGCGCTACCAGCTCAAGATCAAGGAGTCGCTCACCATCAAGCCCGAGGGGCTGGTGATGCGGGTCCGGCTGCGGCCCGACGTGGTGCGCGGCAGCGGCGTGTCGGTCGCGGTCGCAAAGCCTGCGCCCCGCAAGACGCCGAAAAAGGCGGCCGCCAGCCATGGCGGCAAGCTCGCCGTCCTTTTCGGCTCCAACATGGGCACGGCCGAGGAGCTGGCGCGCTCCATCGCCGAGGATGCCGAGGCGGCGGGCTTCGGCACCACACTCGCGAGCCTCGACGACATGGCGGGCAAGCTGCCGACCGAGGGCGCCGTCGCCATCGTCTGCGCCTCCTACAATGGCGGGCCGCCGGACAATGCCGGCCAGTTCATCAAGGCGCTGCAGAGTGTGTCATCCGATGCGCTGAAGGGCGTGCGCTTCACCGTCTTCGGCTGCGGTAACCGCGACTGGGCCTCGACCTACCAGTCGATCCCGCGCCAGATCGACGAGCTGATGGCCTCGCGGGGCGCCGAACGCATCCACGTGCGCGGCGAGGGCGACGCCCGCGAAGACCTCGATGGCAGTTTCCAGGACTGGTACGAGCCGATGCTGCCGGCCGTGGCGGGCAAGCTGGGCATCAAGCTCGATCTGGAGGCCGCCGCCGCGCAGGAGCCGCTCTACCAGGTCCAGCCGGTCGACAGGCCGCCCGCCAATCCGATCATCGGCGGCCACGGCGCGCTGCCGATGCAGATCCTCGCCAACCGCGAGCTGCAGAACACGGCCACCTCGGGCCGCAGCACGCGTCACATCGAGGTGCTGCTGCCCGATGGCGTGAGCTATCGCGCCGGCGATCATCTCAGCATCGTGCCCGAGAACGGCGCGGTGCTGGTTGAGCGCGCGGTGCGCCGCTTCGGCTTTGCGCCGGGCGCGCATGTAGTGCTGACGGCACCGGAAGGCCGTCGTGCGGCGTTGCCGGTGGGGGAGGCGATTTCGGTCCACCGCCTGCTGTCGAACTATCTCGAGCTGCAGCTTCCCGCGACGCGCAAGCAGATCCAGACGATGGCGCAGAATACGCGCTGCCCCTTCACGCGGCCCAAGCTCGAGGCGCTGCTCGAGGAGGATCATTTCCGCGCCGAAGTCCTGGCCAAGCGCAAGTCGGTCCTCGATCTCCTCGAGGAGTCCCCCGCGTGCGAGCTTCCGTTCGCTTCCTTCATCGAGATGATGCCGCTGATGACGCCGCGCTACTACTCGATCTCGTCCTCGCCGATCGCCGACGGGGCGCGCTGCTCGATCACGGTCGCGGTGGTCGAGGGGCCATCGCGATCCGGCACTGGCGTCTATCACGGCGTCTGCTCCAACCACCTCTCGCGGCAGGCCGCCGGCAGCACGGTGCAGGCTTTCGTGAAGGAGACTAAGGTCGGCTTCCGCCTGCCGGTGGATCCTGCGGCGCCCATCATCATGGTAGGTCCTGGCACTGGACTGGCGCCGTTCCGCGGCTTCCTGCGCGAGCGGGCTGCGCTGAAGGCGCAGGGCCGCACGCTCGGCCCGGCGCTTCTGTTCTTCGGTTGCCGTCACCCGAATCAGGACTACATCTATGCCGAGGAGCTCAAGGAGCAGGCCGACGCCGGTAATGTCGACCTCGCCGTGGCTTTCTCGCGTCATGACGGAAGGAAGATCTACGTGCAGGATCTCCTGAAGGAGAAGGCGAACAAGGTGTCGGCTCTGCTCGACCAAGGCGCGATCGTCTATGTTTGCGGCGACGGCGGGCGCATGGAGCCCGATGTGAAGCGGGCGCTGATCGCCATGCATCGCGAGAAGACCGGCGCCGATGAGGCGACCGGTGAGGCGTGGATGGCGAAGCTCGCTGCCGACAATCGCTACGTGCTGGACGTGTGGGCGAGCAGCTGAACGAACCCCTGACCGCGCGCGATGCCGAGCGCGCCCGCGCGCTCCGGCGCATCAAGCTCGCGGCGACCCTGCTGCTGGTCTTCACGGCGGCGCTCTTCGTCGTCGCGCGGCACTACGAGCCGCGTCACTGGGCCTGGGGCTATGTCGCGGCCTTCGCGGCGGCCGCGACCGTCGGTGGGCTGGCCGATTGGTACGCCATCGTCGCGCTTTTTCGCCGGCCCTTGGGCCTGCCGATCCCGCACACCGCCATCGTTCCGCGCAACCACCATCGCATCGCCGAGAATCTCGGCGAGTTCATCGAAACCAACTTCCTGGCGTCCGAGCCGGTCGAAGCGCGGCTGCGCGACGTCGACTTCGCGGCGCTCGTCTCGGAATGGCTGAGCGACCGCGAGCGCTCGGCGGCGTTGGCGGGCTTCGTGATGCGGCTGGTGCCGCAGGCGCTGGCCTCGATCGACCAGTCGGGCCTCAAGGGATTCATTGGCGAGCGGGTCAGGGCCGAGCTGGAACGCATCGAGCTCGCGCCGCTGGCTGCCGGTCTCTTGAGCGCCGTCACGGAGAAGGGGCGGCATCAGCGCCTGCTCGACGAGCTGTTGGGCGCGCTGGAGAGGGTTCTGGCAAACGAGGAGACCCTGGCTGCGCTTCGCGAGAAGATCCGCCAGGAGCTGCCGGCGCTGTTCAACCTCTATCGGGCCGACGCCTATCTCCTGCGCAAGATCGTGGCTTCCACCACGGCCTTCATCCAGGACGCACGGGCGGAGAAGGACCACCCGCTACGGCGCGAGTTCGACAGTTTCGTCTCGGGCTTCGTCGAGCGGCTGCGTCATTCGGAGTCCTTCGCGCGCCGCGCCGAGACGCTGAAGCGCGACCTGCTCGCGCGCCCGGAGATCGCGACCGTAGCGGAAGGCGCCTGGGAGAGCCTGCGGACCTTCCTCGAACAGGACGCGCGTGGCGAGGACAGCCAGATTCGCCGCCAGGTCGAGGCCATGCTGGTTGATGTCGGCAGCCAGCTCGCGCGGGATCCCGCAATCCGCGCCGAGATCAACCGCGGCATCGTGCGGGTCCTTGCCGACTTCGTGCAGAGCCAGAAGAGCGGCGTCGGCCGCTTCATCGCCGATCAAGTGAAGTCGTGGGACATCGACGTGCTGATCGGCCGCATCGAGCTCACGGTGGGCCGCGACCTGCAATATATTCGTTTCAATGGTGCCATGATCGGCGGGCTGGCCGGATTGGCCTTGCATGCGCTGGAGCAGGGGTTGAAGCTGCGCTTCTAGTTCAGAGGAGGTTCAAATGGCCGACGCCCCACAGAACTTCACCGACATGTTCAGGAAGCTGGGCGAGCAGTTCAAGGTGCCCGCCTTCGACATGACGAAGATCGTGGAACATCACCAGAAGAACATGGATGCCATGGCCCGGTCGTGGCAGGCGATGGCGGGCGGCGCCAACGAGATCGCCAAGAAGCAACGCGAGATCTTCGAGGCGACGATCAAGGACGTCACCGAGATGGCGCAGAGCTACAAGCCCGGCGGCAGCCCGCAGGACGTGATGACCAAGCAGGCCGAGTTCGCCAAGAAGGCGATGGAGGCGGCGATCACCAATACGCGCGATATCGCGGAGCTGGTGCAGAAGTCGAGTACAGAGGCGTTCAAGATCGTGCAAGACCGGATGAAGGAGTCCTACGACGAGATCCGCGTCAGCGTGGAGAAGAAGTAGGGCTAGGCTCGCTTCCAGTCGGGGAAAACGACGCTCTTCCAGCCCGACCGGTCGAACTTCTTCCACTGACCTTCGGGCTGCGCGAGGCGATCGGCGACGGCATAGACGGCCGCCGGATGATGGCCGAGCCCGCAATGGCTGCCGTAGACCTCGATGTTCTCGACCTGCTCGCTCTCGACGTTGAGGCAGGTCTGCCAGGCGCAGATGCCGTCGGTGCGACTGAAGATGGACGTGGTCGGCACCGGCGGCGGATCGGCGAGCGGTCCGGCGATGTGCTGGTCGCGATCGTCGACCTTCTGTCCCGAGGCGAATTCGTAAACACGCCACGCGTTGGTCGCCTTCGGGCTGCCGGTGAAGGGGCTGCCGAGGCTGATCACCGAGCGGACCTTGTCGGGGCGGCGCTTGGCGAGCTGGCGGGCATAGATGCCGCCCAGGCTCCAGCCGACCAGGCTGATCCTGCGACGCCCGTACCGATCGTAGAGCTCGTCGACGCGGTCGAGCATGCCGGCCTCGATACCTTCGCGCAGGCCGAGGTTACGGCCCTGCTTCCAGCCGTGGGCGACATAGCCCTGCGCCTTGAGAAAGGAGCGCAGCGGCTGCGTGGAGAGATCGCTGGCCAGGAGACCCGGAAGCACGAGCACCGGATGACCGTCGCCGCGCGGCGCAGCCGCGAGCCAAGGCCGCAGCAGCATGAACGCGCCCAGTTCCTGCAGGGCGCGGCCTTCCAGGAACAGCAGCGTCCGAGAGGGGGGACGCAACGCTTGAGCGGCAGCCGTCATTGGGCCTCCTTGTTCGTTCCGCTGAGATTCTCATATATCGGTAGGATGAGGAAGGGTTTCAACCGCCAACAACCGCCTTCCTGAGCTCGTCCGTGGCCTCGAGCAGATAGTCGCCGAGCTTGCCGACATCGGGCACCGCCCGACGGTCCGCCGTCAAACCGAAGTTGAGCGCATCCATGTAGCTCTGCACGGTGATGTTGAGTGCCGCACCATGCGCGGGGATCGACACCGGATGCAGCGCCGTCACCTTGGCGCCGGCGCAGTAGAGCGCCATCGGCGGGCCGGGCACATTGGAGATCGTGACGTTCATCGGCATCGGCAGCTTGTCGGCGAGGCCGCTCCGTCCGTAGACCAGCATCATGAGCTGCAGCAGGATCGGCGCGCCGACGAAGGCGAAGTCCTGCGGGACGGCGTCGCGGAACGTGCCGGCGATCTGCTTGGACTCGGTCGACGACTTCACGATCGCCTTCAGCCGTTCGGCCGGATCGGCGACGTCGGTCGCGAGCTGGCAGAGCATGCCGGAGACCTGGTTGTTCTGCCGCGTGTCGCCCGGCTCGCGCAGGCTGATCGGCACGCCCGCGATCAGCGGCTTGTCGGGAAGCTGCCCCTTCTCCTGCAGGTAGCGGCGGATTGCGCCGCTACACACCGCCATGACCACGTCGTTCAGCTTGGCGCCACTCGCCTTGGCGATCGCCTTGGCATCGGAGAGTGAGATGGTGCGCGCGGCATAGCTGCGCTCGCGCGTGATCGTGGCGTTGAACGGGGTCTTCGGTGCGCTGAGCGTCGGGAGCTGGCTCACCAGGCTTTGCAAGGTGCCGAGCGCCTTCGGCGTCTCACCGGGCTTGCCGAGGAAGGCGCTGGTCATCGAGTTCATGATGTCGGGTGCCGCCTGCAGGAGCTTCATCTGCTGGCGCATCATGTTGCCCATGATGTCGGCGATGCCCTTCACAGGATCGACCGCCGTGGGCGAGACCGGTGCGCTTGCCTTCGCGGCCGGCCTGGGCGGCGGCGGTCCGACGTCGCGTGGCGTCGCGCTCACGTCGTAGAGCGCCTTGTTGATCGCCATGCCGGCGCCGCCGTCGATCGCGGCATGGTGGACCTTCGAGTAGAGGACGCCCTGGCCGTTGGCGAGGCCGGTGATGACGTAGAACTGCCAGAGCGGCCGGCTGCGATCGAGCGTGTTGGCGTGCAGCCGCGAGATCACTTCCTCGAGCTGCTCCTCGGTGCCGGGCGAGGGCAGCGCGGTCTCGCGCAGATGGTAGTCGAGGTCGAGTTCGGCCTCATCGACCCAGCCCGGATGGTCGAGGTCGTAGAGCGAGGGCGCCAGCCGCTTGGAGAAGATCGGGATGGTGTGCAGCCGACTTTCGAAGAACTTCCGGAAGTGCTGGTAGAAGCTGCCCTCGAACCCGGGCGGCAGCTCGAAATAGGTGAGCCCGGCCACGTGCATCGGCGTCTCGGGCGTCTCCAGATAGAGAAACGACGCATCGATTCCGGAAAGCTGCTGCTGTTCCATTTAGCGTCCCTCCCGCAGTCCGCCCGTGTTCTCGTTGGTCGGACTGTCCTCCGCCGGGCTTCTTGAAGGCAAGAGGCTCTCGGTCTGGAGAACATTCAAGTCATTGAAATATATTGATATTCTATTTTCCTTCCCGCAACGCACAAATTTATGTTGCATCGCACAATGAGAATCCCATATACGCCCCGTCACCGCGTAAACCACACCCCTTTCAATTGCAGGACCCAACATCATGACCACCAACTCCGCCCCGATCGACACCGTCATCGAGCATGCCACCGAGACCACCAAGGCCGCCGGCGAGCGCGTCCGCGAGTTCGCCCAGATCGGCGTCCGCAAGGCCACCGAGGGCTTCGAGCAGATCAGCAAGGCCGCGCAGACCGCGTCCGAGCAGCTCAATGCCCAGGCCACGCAGGCCCGCGACAACGCCGCCAAGGCCGGCCTGAAGATCCTCGAGGTCGCCAAGGAAGATGCCGACGCCGGCTTCGCCGCCATGCGCGACTTCCTCGCTGCCAAGTCGCCGCTCGAGGCGTTCGACGTCTCGGCCAAGTACTGGCGCGGCCGTCTCGAGACCCGCATCGCCCAGGCGCAGGACCTCGGTGCGTACGTCCGCAAGACGGCCGATGACGCGGTCCGCCCCGTTCAGGAGCGCATCGAGAAGTTCGCCAAGGCCGCCTAAGCGACATCCCTTCCGAGAAGAAGGCCCGTCCGAGAGGACGGGCCTTTTTTCTTTTCGGGCGCTATTGTCCGGGTAAGCAATAGCGGGGAAACGACATGGATCGGTTCTGGTTGAAGAATTATCCGGCGGGCGTGCCGGCTGACATCGACCCTTCGGCCTATCCGAGTGTCGTCGCCCTGTTCGAGGAGAGCTTCGCCAAGCATCGCGACAGCCGCGCCTATGTCTGCATGGACAAGTCGTTGACTTTCGGCGAGATCGACACGCTCTCCACGGCGCTCGGCGCTTGGCTGCAGAGCCGGGGCCTGAAACGCGGTGATCGCGTCGCCATAATGATGCCGAACGTGCTGCAGTATCCGGTGGCGGTCGCGGCCGTCCTGCGGGCAGGCTTCATCGCCGTCAACGTCAATCCGCTCTACACCGCGCGCGAGCTCGAGCATCAGCTCAAGGACTCAGGCGCCCAGGCCATCGTCATCCTCGAGAACTTCGCGACGACCCTGCAGCAGGTGATCGGCCACACCTCGGTGAAGCACGTCGTCGTCGCCTCGATGGGCGATCTGCTGGGTTTCCCCAAAGGACTGATCGTCAATCTGGTCGTGCGGCACGTACGAAAGATGGTGCCGGCCTGGTCACTGCCGGGACATGTGAAGTTCAATGACGCTCTCAGCGCCGGCCGCGGCATGGCGCTCGCCAAGCCGCAGCTCGGTCCCGACGACGTCGCCGTGCTGCAATATACCGGCGGCACGACCGGCGTTTCCAAGGGCGCGACGCTTCTCCATCGCACGCTGGTGTCGAACCTGCTGGCGTCGGAAGCGTGGATGCAGCCGGGACTCAAGCGCAAGACGATCTCGGGCCAACTCACCATCGTCTGCGCGCTGCCGCTCTATCACGTGTTCGCATTCGTGACCTGCGGCCTACTCGGCATGCGCACCGGCGCGCTCAACATCCTGATCCCCAACCCGCGCGATCTGCCGGGCACGATCAAGGAGCTGGCCAAGTACAAGATCAACGTCTTCCCGGCGGTGAACACGCTGTTCAACGGTCTCGCCAACAATACCGACTTCGCTAAGCTCGACTTCTCCGAGCTCGTCATCTCGAACGGCGGTGGCATGGCGGTGCAGGAGGCGGTCGCCAAGAAGTGGCTCGCCATCACCGGCTGCCCGATCTGCGAGGGGTACGGCCTCAGCGAGACCTCATCGGGCATCACCTGCAATCCGACCGATTCGGAGGCCTATACCGGAACGATCGGCCTGCCGCTGCCCAACGTCGAGATCCGCATCCTGGACGATGCCGGCAAGGACGTGCCCTTGGGAGAGGCGGGGGAGATCGCCATCCGCGGGCCGCAGGTCATGCGTGACTATTGGCAGCAACCCGAGGAGACGGCGAAGGTCATGACGCCCGACGGCTTCTTCAAGTCGGGCGACGTGGGCGTGATGGACTCACGTGGCTATGTGAGGATCGTGGATCGCAAGAAGGACATGATCCTGGTCTCGGGCTTCAACGTCTATCCCAACGAGGTCGAAGCGGTCGTGGCAGCCCATCCCGGCGTGCTGGAGTGCGCAGCGATTGGCGTTCCCGACGCCAATTCCGGCGAGGCGGTCATGTTGTTCGTGGTCAGGAAGGATCCGGCCCTCACGAAGGAAGCGCTGGCCGAGTATTGCCACCGCGAGCTCACGGGCTACAAGCGGCCCAAGCACATCGAGTTCAGGACCGAGCTCCCCAAGACCAACGTCGGCAAGATCCTGCGGCGTGAACTGAGGGACGCCGTGGTCAAGAAGGCGGCCTGATTTCAGCAGGGAGCCTGCAACCGGCCTAGGTCTTCGACGTTCTGCCTCCACGGATTTTCCGAGGAGGCACACCCATGTTCCCGACAAAGATTCTGGTCGTGATGGCCGCCGGCCTCACTGCCGCTGCATGCAGCAGCACGACGACCACCTACGAGCGGCCGGCCGCCTATCGCATCTCCGGTTCCGAGCCGGCCTGCCTGGATTACGGCTTCGTGGCGGGCACCGACGCGTACAATCGCTGCGTCTCGCGCGAGGCCGCGGCCCGCGCCCAGGGGCGCGTCCCGGTCACCTATACGGCGGCGAGCCTCGAGGCCGATGCCCGCAACGCCTGCTACTTGTACGGTCTCGTGCCGGGTACGTCGACGTACAGCCGCTGCGTGGGCCGTGAAATCGACGCCCGACGCTATCGCGACCAGGCCTACTACCCGGCGTCCACGACCACCTACTATGCGTCGGGCTATCCGGCCTCGACGACCACGGTGACCTACGCGCCGGCGCCTCCCTATCCCCCGGCCGTGACCCCGCCGGCCGGAGTCGAGGCCTTCCGTGACGAGTACGGTTTCCGCTATGATGGCCAAGGAAACAGGCTCGACCGCTACGGCAACATCATCAGCCCGCAGTCGACCACACCATGAGGGGGCTCAATGGCTGCGAGATGTCTGGTTGCCGCGATGCTCGGCGCATCGGCGCTCGCTGCCTGCAATCCTCTTCCTCAGCCGCTCTACGACGAGACCACGCCGCCCGCCGCTTATCGCACTCAGCCGGGCGGCGTACGCATCGACAACGAGGGGGTTCAGCTCGATCCCGAGGGCTACCGCGTCGACAAGAGCGGCGCGCGCATCGGCATGATCGACGTGCCGGCCAAGACCGCCGGTGACAACTCCAATGCCGTCGCGGGCTACTACATCAGCACCACCGGCCAGAACGCCCCCGGCCGCGTCGCCGTCCCGAGCGAAGGCGCCGGGTCGGGCGTGGGCACGGGCCCCGGCAGCATGAACCTGCCGACGCCGTCGCAGATGCCGCAGCAGGCGCCGATCGCGCCGGCGCCGGGCAACGTGCCGCCGCCCGCGGGCTATCGCTAAGCCCGCGAGCCTCTGCCCGAGCTCTACTCGATCTTGACGCCGGCCGCCTTGATGATGGGCGCCCACTTGGCGAGTTCGTCCTTGATGAATTTGGCCGTGCGTTCCGGCGTGGTGTCGGTGGTCGGCACCGCGGCGATCTTCTCCAGCGCCTCGATGAAGGCCTTGTCCGTCATGACCTTGCGGGTCGCCGCGTCGATCGCCTGCACGGCGTCGGGCGGGGCGCCGGCCGGTGCCAGGATCAGGTTGAAGGTATACGCCTCGTAGCCCGGCACCCCGGCCTCGATGATGGTCGGGATGTCGGGCGCCGCCGGCGTGCGGGTCGAATGGGCGAAGCCCAGGATCC
>CAYRBQ010000086.1:0-10519 GCA_964422305.1 uncultured Reyranella sp.
GCGAGCACCTGACCGGGCGGCCGCGCGACATCGCCTTCGACAAGGAAAAGAAGAAGTGACCATGACCCAGCATTCCGAGCGCCGCATCTTCATCCGCGACTTCCGGCTGCAGGTCTCGATCGGCATCCACGATTTCGAGAAGGAAGGCCCGCAGACCGTGGTCGTGAACGTCGACCTGCTGCTCGAGCCGGCGGCGGCCGCGCACGGCGACCGGATCGCCAATGTCCTGAACTACGACGTCGTGCACGACGGCATCGTGAAGCTGGCGAAAAGCCGGCACTTCAACCTGCAGGAGACCTTGGTCGAGGCGATCCTCGACCTGTGCCTGTCCCGGCCCGGAGTCGTCGAGGCGCGCGTCTCGACCGAGAAGCCCGACGTCTACAAGGATTGCCGTGTCGGCTACGAGGCGGTGCGCCGTCGTCCGTCCGCCTGAGCCTTTGACACGATGGCCCCGTCCGCCGGCGCGCTGAAACGCGCCACTCTCGTGCTTCTGTTCGCGGCTCTGATCTGGGGATCGATGATCCCGGTGCTGGGGGCGCTCGCCGAGCACTACGACAAGTGGCTGCTCTCATGGTCGCGCTACATCCTCGGCCTGCCGGTCCTCTGGCTCGCCGTTTGGTGGAGCACGCCGCCCGAGGCGTCGCCGCGGCCGATCAACTGGCAGCGGCTGCTGCGTCTCGGCGCGGCGATGTCGGCCTTCTCGGTGCTCTACACGTTCGGCGTCGCTCACTCCCATCCGGCGACGGCGGCGATTGTGCTGATGTGCGGCCCGATCTGGGCGACGATCCTGTCGCGCCTCATGCTGGGTTCGACGACCCCGCCGGGCTTCTTCCTCACGCTGTCCATTGTGGTCGCGGGTGGAATCGTCGTGGTGGTCGGCACGCCCGGACGAACGCCGGGTGCCTATGGGCTGGAGGGCGGCGAGGCGCTGCTGATCGTCGCCCAGTTCTGCTGGAGCTGGTACTCGATCCGTGCCCAGCAATGGCTGTCCGATCGCGGTCAGGTCGCGCTCTCCGCGCTCACCTCGACCGTCGCCAGCGTCCTGCTGGGTTTCGTCGTCGCGGGTGTATGGACGGCGGGAGGGATCACCTGGCCGACACGTGCGCCGACCGCGCTGGAGCTGGGCATGGTCGTCTGGATTGGCGTGCTGGGCGTCGCGGTCGCCGTGTTGCTTTGGAACACCGGCGTCTCGCTGGTCGGTGTGCCGGTGGCATCCCTGTTCTCCAACTCCGCGCCGGTCTTCGCCATCGGGCTTGCCGCCCTGATGGGCCGCGAGCCGAGCTGGCTGCAGGTCGCGGGCGGTGCCGTCGTGCTGGGCGGGATCGCGCAGCACCAGATCCGGCAGATGCGATCGGCGCGACGATGACGGGTCGCGACCGGCGTCACCTCCTCGGCGCTTTCGCGGCCATGGTGTTCGTGGGCGCGAGCTGGGGTGCCAACGTGCCCGTCTCCAAGGTGATGCTGGAGCACTTCGACCTGATTCCGATGTCGGCGATCCGGACGGCCTCGGCGACGGTCGTGCTCGGCGTCCTGTTGCTCGCGGTGGAAGGCGTGCGCAGCCTGCGCGTCGAGGTCGGGCTGAAACGCTTCCTGCTGCTTGGGCTGATGATGGGCGGCTTCTTCTGCCTCTATACGCTGGGCATCCAGTTCAGCAATCCGATCTCGGCCGCGGCCATCCAGGTTGCCGGCCCGCTGGTCGCCGCGGTCACCTTCCGCGCGATGACGGGGCAGCGCTTCGACCCGGGATTCGGCGTGGCGTTGGCGCTCACCCTGCTGGGCGGCGCCATCCTGGCATCCGGCAGCGTGCTGGGGCGGGGCACCGTTACGCTGGGCGGCGGCGAGTTCGTGGTGCTCGGCTCCAACGTTCTGTGGACGATCTACAGCCTGAAGGCGCAGGCTTGGTTCAACCGGGCGAGCCAGCTCCATCGCACTTATGTCGCCTCCCTGTCGGCGATGGGCTGGCTGGCGCTGGCGTGCGCGATGTTGATCGGTCTCGGCTGGACGCGCTCGCCGTTGGCCGTCTCGGACGGCTGGGCCTGGACCCAGCTCCTGCTGGTCGCCCTGTTCGCCAGCGGCTTCGGCGGCTACTTCTGGAACGTCGGCGCCAGCCGGCTCGGCGTCGCGGTGGCGTCGCTTTGGGTCAATCTGGTGCCGTTTTTTGCCGTATTGTGGTCAATGGCCTATGGCTTCATGCCGAACGCGTACCAGATCGTCGGTGGCCTCGTGGCGTTGAGCGGTGTGGTGTACATGCAATGGCGCAAGCTACGGGCGATGCAATCATGACCGCTCCCGACCTCAAGTCCCGCGACTGCCGCTGGATCGCCGTGCCCGGCGCGACCGACGCGCGCGGCAGCGTCAACTTCCTGGAGTTCGACGGGAAGCTGGGCTTCTCGCCCAAGCGGCTGTTCTGGCTGCACGGCATCGCGCCGGGCCAGTGGCGCGGCCGGCATGGTCATCGCGAATCGCATCTCGTGACGCTCGTGCTGAACGGCGGCTGCAAGGTCCATCTCGACGACGGGCGGGTGAAGGAAACCGTGACGCTCGACGATCCGTCGCGGGCGCTGCACATCGCGCCCTATGTCTGGCACGAGCTCACGGACTTCGCGCCGCAGACCGTCATCATGGTCGTAGCCTCGACGCACTACGACGAGGCGGAATACCTGCGCGACTACGAAACCTTCAAGCGCGAAGCGGTGGCGAGGACGGCATGATTCCCTTTCTCGACATGAAGTCGGTCTATGCCGAGCTGAAGCCCGAGCTCGACGCGGCCTACCACCGCGTCATGGAGTCCGGCTGGTTCGTGCTGGGCAAGGAAGTCGAGGCCTTCGAGGCCGAGTACGCCGCCTTCTGCGGGACAAAGCATTGCGTCGGGCTGGCAAACGGGCTCGAGGCGCTGGAGATGGTGCTGCGGGCCTGGGACATCGGCGCCGGCGACGAGGTCATCGTGCCGTCCAACACCTACATCGCGACATGGCTCGCGGTGACGGCCGTCGGTGCCACGGTCGTGCCGGTTGAGCCGACGCCGGCCGGCCCGAACATCGATCCCGACCGGATCGAGGCCGCGCTGACGCCGCGGACCAAGGCGATCATGCCGGTGCACCTCTACGGCGAGCCGGCCGACATGGATGCGATCGCCGCACTCGCCGCCAAGCGCGGCATCCGGGTGATCGAGGATGTGGCGCAGGCGCAGGGCGCGCGTGTGCGCGGACGTCGTGTCGGCTCGCTGGGCGACGCCGGCGCGCACAGCTTCTTCCCGAGCAAGAACATCGGTGCGTTCGGCGACGGTGGCGCGGTGACGACGGACGATCCGAAGCTTGCGGACCGCCTGCGCACGATGCGCAACTACGGCAGCAAGGTGAAGTACGTGAACCTGGAGCGTGGCTTCAATTCGCGTCTCGACGAGCTGCAGGCGGCGTTCCTGCGTGTCAAGCTGCCTCGGCTAGATGCCTGGAACGAGCGCCGGCGTCTGATTGCCGCGCGTTACGACGACAAGCTGGCGGGCATTCCCGGCCTCGGCCTGCCGCGGGTGCCGCAATGGGCGGAGCCGGTGTGGCACCTCTATGTCGTGCGTACCGCGCGCCGCGCCGATGTCGTGAAAGGCTTGGAGACGGCGGGGATCGGATCGCTCATCCACTATCCCATTCCGCCGCATCTTCAGGAGGCCTATGCCGACCTGAAGCAGGGCAAGGGCAGCTATCCGCTCGCGGAAGAACTGGCGGAGACGGTGCTCAGCCTGCCGATGGGCCCTCACATGCCGGCCGAGGCGGTCGACGAAGTTGCCTCGGCCATTCGGTCTGTCCTGAGCTAGGTCAGGCTACATCCGGCTGAATTCGGGGGCTGCACCGATGCCCCGGTAGTTGCGCTGATAGTCCCAGTAGCCGTCGTAGCTGTTGCGCTGTGGCGAGTAGTAGACCTGCGGCTGCGGCTGAGAATAGGCCGTGTAGGTCGTGGTACGATAGTAGGGCGACGAATAGTAGGCGGGCTGCGAATAGGAGTAGGCGTAGCTCGGGCTGTAACCGGTGCGATAGTACCGGTTCTGCGAATAGTACGGATCGGAGGCGCACGCGCCGAGAGCCGAGGCGAACGCCGCCACCATCGCGATGCGGGTGACAGTTCTCATGGCGAATCTCCTTCTGCTGAAGGAGACAACTCGCGGAACTGCAGGAAGGTTCCGCTGCCGCAATGTTGACAGATTGCGTTAGCCGAGCCCGAGTCGCTCACCGCGATAGGCGCCGCTCATGACGCGCTCCCACCAGCCGCGATTTTCGAGAAACCAGCGCACCGTGTCGCGCAGGCCGGTGTCGAAGTCGTGGCGCGGCCGCCAGCCCAGCTCGGTCGTGATCTTGCCGGCGTCGATGGCATAGCGGGCATCGTGACCGGGACGGTCGGTGACGAACTGGATCAGCTTCTCGTGCGGCCGGTTGGTGCTGTTGGGCAGCATCTCGTCGAGCAGCCGGCAGATTCCACGGACCACGTCGATGTTTCGACGCTCGCTGTCGCCGCCGACATTGTAGGTCTCGCCGGGACGGCCCTTGCGCAGCACCAGAGTCAGCGCCTCGGCGTGGTCCTCAACGTGCAGCCAGTCGCGTACGTTCTCGCCCTTGCCGTAGACAGGCAGGCTCTCGCCGCGCAGAGCGCGGATGATGACCAGCGGAATCAGCTTCTCGGGGAAATGGTAGGGGCCGTAGTTGTTCGAACAGTTGGTAGCAAGCGTGGGCAGGCCGTAGGTGTGGTGCCAGGCGCGGACCAGATGGTCGGACGCCGCCTTGCTCGCCGAGTAGGGGGAGTTGGGAGCGTAGGGCGTCGTTTCGGTGAACTTGCCGGTCGGCCCCAGCGACCCAAACACCTCGTCGGTCGTGATGTGCTGAAAGCGGAAGCGCCCGCGCGCCGCCTCGTCGAGGGTGCGCCAATGGGCGAGCGTCGCCTCGAGCATCGTGTAGGTGCCGCCGACATTGGTCTCGATGAAGGGCGCCGCACCGTCGATCGAGCGATCGACATGGCTTTCGGCGGCGAGGTGCAGAACGGCCTCGGGCCGGAACTCGGCGAAGATCGCATCGATCGCCGGCCGGTCGCGGATATCGGCCCTATAGTGCCGATGGCGGTTGCTGGATCCCGCCTCAGCGAGCGACTCCAGGTTGCCGGCGTAGGTGAGCTTGTCGACATTCGCCACCACCCAGTCGGTGTCGCGAATGATGTGGCGCACGACGGCGGAGCCGATGAAGCCGGCGCCGCCGGTGACGAGGATCCTCATGGCCGGTCTTCTAGCGGCCGATCAAGGCCGAGCCAAGGCGTCCGCCCATGCCTCTCAGTGGTGCAGGATCTGGCCGAGGAACAGCTTGGTGCGCTCGTTCCGCGGATTGGCGAAGAATTCCTCGGGCTCGTTCTGCTCGACGATCTCGCCGCGGTCCATGAAGATCACGCGGTCGGCGACGGCACGGGCGAATCCCATCTCGTGGGTGACGCAGAGCATGGTCATGCCTTCGCGCGCCAGCTCGATCATGACGTCGAGCACTTCCTTCACCATCTCGGGATCGAGCGCCGATGTCGGCTCGTCGAACAGCATGATCTTGGGCCGCATGCAGAGGGCGCGGGCGATCGCCACGCGCTGCTGCTGGCCGCCCGAAAGCTGGCCGGGATACTTCAGCGCCTGCTCCGGAATGCGCACGCGCTTGAGAAGCCCCATGGCGATCTCCTCGGCCTCCTTCTTGGGCATCTTCTTCACCCAGATCGGAGCCAGGGTGAGGTTCTCCAGGATGGTGAGATGCGGGAAGAGGTTGAACGACTGGAACACCATGCCGACCTCGCGGCGGATCGCTTCGATGTTCCTGACGTCGTTGGAGAGCGTCACGCCGTGCACGACGATGTCGCCCTGCTGGTGCTCTTCGAGCCGGTTGATGCAGCGGATCAGCGTCGACTTGCCCGAGCCCGAGGGGCCGCAGATGACGATCTTCTCGCCTTCCTTCACGTCGAGGTTGATGTCGGTCAGCACGTGGAACTGGCCGAACCACTTGTTGACGCCCTTGAGCTGGATCACCGAGGCGACGTTGGAGAGATCGCGGGCGGTAGCGGCCATGAATTGCTCCTCGCGGGCGCCTAGCGGCGCGTACCCTTGTTGAGCTCGTGCTCGAGATACTTGCTGTACCGAGACATCGAGTAGCAGAAGACGAAGTAGACGAAGGCGGCGAACAGGTAGACCTCGCCGGGGAAACCCGCCCAGTTGGGATCGACCAGCGCCTGGTTGGCGGTGTTGAGGAAGTCGAAGATACCGATGATCAGCACCAGCGACGTGTCCTTGAAGAAGCCGATGAAGGTGTTGATGAGCGGCGGAATCACTACGCGCAGCGCCTGCGGCAGGATGATCAGCAGCGTCTTCTGCGGATAGTTGAGGCCCATTGCGTCGGCTGCCTCGAACTGGCCCTTGGGCAGCGACTGCAGGCCGCCGCGGATCACCTCGGCGATGTAAGCGCCGGCGAACAGGATGACGGCGACCTGGGCGCGCAGGAACTTGTCGATGGTCGTGCCCGAGGGCAGGAACAGCGGCAGCATCACCGACGCCATGATCAGCAGGCTGATCAACGGCACGCCGCGAATCAGCTCGATGAAGCCGACGCAGAGTCCCTTGACCAGCGGCAGATTGGAGCGGCGCCCCAGCGCCAGGAGGATGCCGTAGGGAAAGGCGAAGGCGAGCCCATAGGTGGCGAGGATGATCGTCACCGGCAGGCCACCCCACAGGCTGGTCTCGACGTAGCTGAGCGGCGCGATCGAGAGCTTCCAGGCCGGCAGGATGCCGGCGAAGCGCAGGGCGAGGCCGACCACGCCGATCGCCGCCAGAGCGCGGTAGGCGTTCATCTCGCCGGTCCGCGCGATGCCGCGGCGCATCGTCATGCCGATGCCGCCGACCACGAGGGCTGCGACCAGGAACAAGGAGAGCGGGATGTGGAGCTGGCCGAACATCAGCAGGAAGGTGACGAAGGAGCCGACCCCCCAGATCACCAGCAGGCGCCAGTTCCACATGCGGCGGTCGGCGCTCAGAACCAGCATCGCCAGCATGGCGATGACGGCGAACAGCGGCCGCCAGTGCTGCTCGTAGGGGAAGGATCCGAAGAAGATGTAGCGGAACTTCTCGCGGATCAGCGCCCAGCACGCACCCTGGCCGCGGCATTCGCTGCCGGTCGACGCGGTGAAGTTGGCGGTGAAGACAGCCCATTCGAGGAACCAGTTCAGGATCCAGGCGATCGCCGCGATCAGGATGACCGTGGTGATGCCGTTGCCCCAGCTCGAGAACAGGTTCTTGCGGACCCAGCCCGGGATGCCGCTGTCGTCGGTCGGGGGAGCGAGTTGCTTGCGCTCGCCGACAGGCATGTCGGTCATGTCAGCGCTCCCTCAGGGCGATGCGTTTGTTGTACCAGTTCATGAACGCCGAGATCGACAGGCTGACCGACAGATAGGCGGCCATGATGATCAGGATGTTCTCGATCGCCTGTCCGGTCTGGTTGATCGTGACGTTGATCGAGGCGACCAGGTCGGGATAGCCGATCGCGATGGCGAGCGAGCTGTTCTTGGTGATGTTGAGATACTGGCTGGTCATCGGCGGCACGATGACGCGCAGGGCTTGCGGCAACAGCACGAGTCGCATCGACTGACCGCGCGACAGGCCGAGCGCGGCGGCTGCCTCGCTCTGGCCCTTGTGTAGCGCCAGGATGCCGGAACGCACGATCTCGGCGACGAATGCCGAGGTGTAGAGCACCAGACCGACCAGCAAGGCCGTGAACTCCGGCTGGATGACCGTGCCGCCGACGAAGTTGAATCCCTTGAGCTCGGGCCAGCTCATGTCATGTGGCGCACCGCCGACCAGCCAGACGACGAAGGGCACACCCAGCGTCACGCCGATGCCGGCCAGGATGGACGGGAAGGGCTGACCGGTCGCCTCCTGGCGTCGCTTCGCCCAGCGGTGCAACGCGACGGCGGCGGCGACGCCGACCAGAAGACCCACTCCCATCCATTTGTGGATCGGGTCCGCGATCGGGACCGGGAAGTAGAGGCCGCGATTGCTGAGGAACACGGTGTTCCAGAGAGCGCCGATCGCCTGGCGTGGACCGGGAAAGGCCTCGCTGATCAGCTTGTAGAACAGGAACAGCCAGAGCAGCAGGGGCACGTTGCGGAAGGCCTCGACATACCATTCACAGATGCGGCTGAGCAGCCAGTTGGGCGACAGCCGGCCAACGCCGATCAGCGTGCCGAGGATGGTGCTGAGGAGGATGCCGAGGATGGCGACGCGCAGCGTGTTGAGGATGCCGACCCAGATGGCCCGGGCATAGGTGCTGGCCGGCGAGTACTCGATCATCGTGTCGCCGATCTCGAAGCCCGCCTCCCGGCCCAGATAGTCGAAACCGCTGGCGATCTTCTGTCGCTGCAGGTTCTCCATCGTGTTGCTGACGAGATACCAGGCCAGCAACCCGACGAGTCCGACGACCACGATCTGGAAGACCCAGCCGCGGATGACCGGATCGTTCCAGGGCGCCACTTTAACGCGCTGCGAGGAGCCGATTGCCTCGACTGCCATACGCTATTCCCCCTGACTAATCGCGGCTGACCGCTTCATTCGGCTGGTCCTGCCTGATTTGCCCTCAGTGTAAGGGGGAATATTCCCCTTGCAACGGGGCAAATCAGGACCGTTCAGTCTCACACCGACCGTCTCAGCGGATCGGCGGCGCGTACTGCAGGCCACCCTTCGTCCACAGCGCGTTCTGGCCGCGGGCGATCTTGAGCGGCGAGCCGGCGCCGACGTTGCGATCGAAGCTCTCGCCGTAGTTACCGACCTGCTTGACGATGTTGTAGACCCACTTCTCGTCGACGCCGAGCGCCTTGCCCATGCCCGGCGTGACGCCGAGGATGCGCTTGATGGTGGGATTGTCGCTCTTCAGCATCTCGTCGACGTTCTTGGAGGTGATGCCGTACTCCTCGGCCTCGACCATCGCATAGAGCGCCCAGCGCACGATGTCGGCGAACTGGTTGTCGCCGTGGCGCACCACCGGACCCAGCGGCTCCTTCGAGATGATCTCCGGCAGGATGATGTAGTCGTCCGGGTTCGGCGCGTTCGCGGCGCGCGTCGCGTAGAGGCCGGAGGCGTCCGTCGTGAACACGTCGCAACGGCCGGCGAAGAACGCGGCGCGCACTTCCTCGATCTTCTCGATGACGACCGGCTTGAAGGTCATCTTGTTGGCGCGGAAGTAGTCGGCGAGGTTGAGCTCGGTCGTGGTGCCCGGCTGGACGCACACGGTGGCGCCGTTCAGCTCCTTGGCGCTCTTCACGCCGAGCTTCTTGTTCACCATGAAGCCCTGGCCGTCGTAGTAGTTGACGCCAGTGAAGTCGAAGCCGAGCGCGGTGTCGCGGGTCAGCGTGTAGGTCGTGGTGCGCGCCAGAAGATCGACCTCGCCCGACTGGAGCGCCGTGAAGCGCTGCTGGGCGGTGGTCGGCACGTACTTGACCTTTTCCGAGTCGCCGAAGACGGCGGCCGCGACGGCGCGGCAGACGTCGACGTCGATACCGGTCCACTTGCCCTGGCTATCTGCCGACGCGAAACCCGCGACACCGGTGCTGACGCCGCAGATGAGCTGACCGCGCGCCTTGACGGCGTCGAGATCCTTACCGGCCTGCGCCGTTCCTGCGGCACCGACCAACCCGGCGGCGATGACGCCGACGGCCATGACTTTATTCAACATATTTATCTGTCCCTCGTGGTTGCCTCTGTCCCGTCGACGGCCTTGTGCGGTCGTTCAGGATTTATGGCGCAATTCCTAGGCGAACGGCTGGACCCGCGCAACGGCGGCACGTGCCCGACTGTGGCGGATTAGAGGCGGTCGGCCTCGCGCGGCGAGAACGGGTTGCTCGTCCACGGTTCCGAGCTCTGCTGCCCAAACCCGAAGAAGCCCCATCCACGCCGGTTGCCCTTCTCGGCGGCCTGCCTGATCTCTTGCTGCCATGCCCGATACGAGACAAGCGTCTCGCCGGCCAGGACGGCATTGCCGCCCTTGCCGGAGATGTACGGTTGCGGATCGACGAACTGCCCGTTCACGATCACGGAGAAGTGCAGATGCGGGCCGGTCGAACGGCCCGTCGAGCCGACGTAACCGATCAGGTCGCCCTTGCGGACGCGCGTGCCGGGGCCCATGCCCTCGGCGAAGCGCGACATGTGAGCATAGAGCGACTCGAAGTTGTCGGCGTGGCTCACCTTCACCGTGCGGCCGTAGTTGAAGTACCAGCCCTGGTGGTTGATGACGCCGTCGGCGGCCGCGTAGATCGGCTCGCCGGTCTTGCCTTCGAAGTCGATGCCGTTATGGAAGCCGCCGCCGCTCTTGCGGCCGTAGTAACGACGGATGCCGAACGGCGAGGACATGCGGGCGCCCGGCCGCGGGTCGGTGAGCGCCGTGCCGCCGAGACGGCGGCCCTGCTCGTGAAACCAGCCGTCCGGCTGGGTGGGCGGGGCGAACCACCAGAAGGACGGCGTGGTGGCGCCGTC